>JAYUVJ010000090.1:0-9460 GCA_043754155.1 Acidimicrobiia bacterium | reverse complement strand
AGTAGCGCCGAGTGGCCGACTTGGGCGAGGCTTAGGCATGCGACCGCTTGAGGGTGTCCGGGTTCTTGATCTTTCCAGGGTGGTTGCTGGGCCGGTGGCTGGACGGATACTGAGTGATCTCGGTGCCGACGTAGTCAAGGTGGAACCGCCGGAGGGGGACATCACCCGGATTTGGGGTGAGGAACGCCACGGTGTTGCTGGGTTCTTCATGCAGCAAAACGCCGGGAAGCGCAACATCTCGATTGATCTTCGCAAGCCCGCTGGCGTGCAGTTAGTGATCGATCTCGCTGCCAAGGCCGACATGGTTATCGAAAACTTTCGTGGTGGCGTGATGGACCGCATGGGCATTGGCTGGTCGGTGCTTTCAGCTGCAAATCCCAAATTGGTCATGTGTTCTATCTCGGGTTTTGGGCAGACGGGCCCTGAAGCACACCGTCAGGCCTATGCGTCGGTGATCCAGGCCGAATCGGGGTTGGTGCATCGCCATGCCACGCTCGATGGGCGAAGCCCGACCGATCCCGTTACGTCGTTTGCTGATTACAACGCAGGACTACACGGCACCATCGCCTTGCTCGCCGCCCTCCATGCTGCTCGTGCCACAAACGTAGGTTCACATATCGATTTGGCCATGCTTGATTCCATGATGTTCACCGACGATTACCTGCACCACGCCATTGATGATTCCGAGCTCGTCCGCCTTGGTGGGGAGTACTGGCAGACCGCTGATGGCAACTGGTTCGAAATCGCCGGACAATTTCAATTCGTCTGGGCAAAGCTCAAAGACGCCTTTGATCTCGTTGACCCAACGCCCAAGGATGCCGATCTAGAAATCAAGATCGCTAGCCGTCGCAGTATCGTCGGCGAATTCATTGCCAACCTTCCCGACGCCGATGCTGCAATCGTTATGGCCAACAAAGCAGCCTTACCGTGGGGCAGGTACAACTCCCCCGAACAAGCGTTGTTCACCCCAACCGCAGTCCATCGTGGAATCGTCACCCAGGTAGATGACCGAGCCGGCGGACAACGGGGCATCGTGCAGTCCCCATACCGATTCAACAACTACGAATCCGGCGTGAAAGGCAGCTCCCCGCACCAAGGCGAACACAACGCCGAAATCCTCACCGACTGGCTCAACACCCCACCCGCCACCATCACCCAACTCCAAACCGACGAAGTCCTGCTCGTTCAGCTTCAGTGAGCTCCTCGGCAGCCGTAGACTAAAACTTATGACCGACGACGAGCTTCGGTGGGACCACGTTCCTCAATTGAGGTCCCCAATTTTGCTAGCTGCGTTTGAAGGATGGAACGATGCCGGAGACGGTGCCTCCATGGCGCTTGGTCATATTGGGTCGATGTGGGACGCCAAGGAATTCGCGGCAATCGAAGCTGAGGATTTCTTTGATTTTTCCTCAACGCGGCCTACCGTTCGTTTAACTGATGGCGAGCGCGTGATCGAGTGGCCGGAGAATTCCTTTAGTGCCATGAGGATCCCGGATCATTCGCACGATTTTGTGTTGCTTAAGGGTAACGAACCGCAGCTGCGCTGGAAGTCGTTCTGTGCCCATGTGCTTGAGGTGGCGAAGCGTCTCGAAGTGAAAATGGTGGTCACCCTCGGTGCGCTCCTGGCCGATGTGCCCCACACTCGCCCGGTTCGGATCACTGCAACCGGTATTTCACCGGAAATGATTGATCGATATGACCTACAACGTTCACGTTATGAAGGGCCAACGGGCATCGTCGGCGTGTTGCATGATTCGTTTGCCCAAGCCGGTATCGCATCGTGTTCGCTGTGGGCCGCCGTGCCGCATTACCTTCCGGGGACGCCGAGCCCCAAAGCTGCGCTTGCCCTCATTGAGCGGGCCTCGGATCTGTTGAATTTGCGCATCCCCACCCTGGCTCTAGAAATTGCCGCAGCGCAATACGAGCGACAGGTCAACGAAGTCATCGAAGCCGACGACGACATGATCGCCTATGTGCAACGCCTTGAAGAGGGTCATGACAGTGGTGATGATCTCGATGATGACGATGAAGATGACCTGGACCCGATTGGTGACGAACCGTCGCTCAAAGGTGTCGATGGCCGACTCCCCTCCGGCGAAGAGCTAGCCGCCGAACTCGAAGAATTCTTGCGAGACAACGGCAGCAAGTAACTGGTAGCTAGCTAGTGCGTGTGCGCGCAAACCATACACACGCTATTTCGGTCTGATTTTCTCAATGGTGCACGAGCGAGAGGACAGAATTACTGCGCAATTCTTGCGCTTTACTGCACTAATCGAGGCTGGTGCTTAGTTGCGGGCGTTCACGCAGGGTGCGCTTAAGTTCGGCGAGGCCTTCGAAGGTGGCGAGTTCCCACATGGCATCCCACAAGCGAAGTGCTTCTTCACCCTTAGGTACCCTGCTGATTACCGGACCGAAGAACGAATAGGTTTTACCGTCGCGAGTAAACGAGATAATAGGTGTACCTACATCCTTACCGGTGCGGCTTAAGGCTTCGTCGGTCTCAGCTTGCAGAATTTCATCCCACGCAGTGTTATTGGCTGCACCAACGAATTCTTCTTCGATTCCAACCGAGCGTAGGTATTTTGGGAAACCAATTTCAAAGTTGTCAACCATTTCAAGCCGACGTCCACGAACATGTATATCGCCGCCGAACTGGGTATAGAGGGAGCCCATCCGATCGCGGTCACCGGTTGCTCGGATTGCTGCAGCGACTCGTAACAATTTCAGTCCGGAGCCGTGACCTTCGGGGTAGCCGGGCGGAAAATCCTTGGCGTAGTCCTTGTGGCTGTTCAATAAACGAAGCGAAATGAATCGCCAATCGACCTTGAGATCGCGCAGAACGGCCACTTCGCAAACCCAACGCGACGTAAGCCACGCCCAAGGACAAACCGGGTCAAAGAAAAATTCAACGTCGTAAGCGGGGGCTACAGATACGGCTTCAGCGGTCATAACGAAGAGCCTACGGGATTCACTTAACGCCGCGAATTCCCCACATGTCAAACAGTTTGGCAGGCTAGCTATTTAGGCAACGAACGCCCATGCGACCCAAGAACAACCGACCAAACCAGCGCGACCCCAATCCCTCCAGCGACAAACCCGCACAGGATCGTTGCCGAGTAGTCGCCGGTACGATCTACCAGCCAGGCACCGAGGGTCGGCCCTAACAGTGCACCAATTCCCGCAGCGGAGTAGTTCACGCCAGTGAGTCCGCCAAGCTGTTCAGGGCCAAAGATCTCGGCGAGATAGGCCGGAGATAGGGAGATGAATCCACCATAGGAAAACCCAAACAACAAGGAGAACAGCACGAGGACACCGAAAGTGTTTCCGGCACCAAACCAAATCAACTGGGTCAGGGCCATAACGCTGAAAGAAGCGGCGTAAACCCAGCCAGTGCCAAAACGCGAAGCAAACCACGCCAAACCAATACGTCCGCCTATCGATGCCGCGCCGATACCGGAAATAAGAAGGGCCGCTCGAACTTTGGCGATGCCATGATCTTCGGCATAGGGCACGAGGTTGACAAACGCCGAGAACAAGGGAATCGAAATCATCAACGTTCCGAGATACAGCACCAAAAAGGTACGTGTACGTACGGCTGAAGATAGGGTGATGGGAGGCATCGTGCCAAACGAAGCTGGGGTACGAATGAAGGTCGCAACGATGAGCAATAGGACCGCTGTTGCGACGGCAAAAACTTGATAGGCATCACGCCACCCGTAGGCCTTGATCAAACGAGCAGCAATCGGCGCGCCTAACAGCGAAGAGAGTCCAATCCCCGAGACAGCCAGCCCAATGGCTTTAGGACGTTTCACAGAAAACCAGCCACCGACCACGGCGACCATGGGCACGTAGCAACAAGCCACTCCAATCCCCACGCCCAAGCAATACGTTACGTACGCCTGCCACAGCGAGTGCACCCTAGTCATAGCCATGATGCCCGCTACCTGCACTGCCCCACCGAACAGCACCATGGGTTTTGGGCCAACACGTTGTACCAACGGCCCGGTTATGGCCCCGAGCACGAAATATAAAAACGCGGTGAGACCAAACACCAAAGCGGTTGATCCACGATCGGCCTTGAACTCCGCAGCAATGGGTTTTACAAACGTCCCAAACGAATACGCTGTAGCAAAGACGGTAAACATCGCCAGGCCACCAAGCGCCATATCGAGCCATGCACGGCCTTCATCGAGCGGAGCAATCACTCCAAGGCCGTCACGTTTGGTTGAATTGGTATCGTTCGACGGCTGGGGCACCCACCGACCGTATCGCTCGGCAACAAAACTTGCTATTGCTGAACTATTGCTGAACTATTGCTGGCCTACTGCTGAGGAACACCCCAGGTGTAAGACTCTTTATGTAAGCGCAGATACAAAAAGGTTTCCGTCTCGCGTACACCGGGGAAAACGCGGATCGTGCGGTTCAACACCTCAATGAGATGATCGTCATCCTCACAGACCACCTCCGCGAGCAAGTCATAGGTGCCACCGGCAAGAACGACATATCCAACTTCAGGGACCTTGGAGAGTGCGTCGGCCACAATCGTTGCATCTCCCGAAACTCGAATTGCCACCATGGCCACCCGCTTGAATCCAAGACGAATTGGGTCGGTTACGGCCACGATCTGCATAACCCCGTCTTCGGTGAGGCGTTGCACCCGTTGACGGACCGCCGCTTCTGAAAGCCCAACTTTCTCAGCAATCGCGGTATAGCTCTTACGGCCATCGTGCTGGAGTTCCACAATGATGGCGCGGTTGATTGCGTCGAGCGGTTCGTGGGCCTGGCGTCGACGGTTTCCCGTGGGAGCACCACCGGGGTTGCCACTTTTAGCCAGGGGCTTAACCGCAGCGATGGGCTTCGGGCGATTGGTCATCTTGCGGGTCCTTCGGGGCGTGCGTGCGAGCGATGAAACAACGAGAACCGCAATCGTGCCACGTTAAAGCCGTGCGTTTTGAAAGTTCTCAAAATCCTCTCTTGCCCTTGGCGTTGAACGTGTTGCATTTGGACGAAGATGGTGGCTTGAGGAAACGTTGTTTTTTCCGGAGGACCAATGATCGCCACTACTCCTGAACCCGGTTTGAAGGGCCTTGGCGCCGACGTAAAAGCCCCGTTTACCGCTGTTGGCTCCCTAGTTGGCGTTATGTGGGTCTCAGAGTTGCTCGATACCACCGTTGGGCACCGGCTCGACCGTTTTGGCGTGCAACCCAGAACCCTGGTGGGACTTCGCGGAATTGTGTTTGCTCCGTTTCTTCATGTGGGCTGGCAACACCTCATTAGCAATACCGTTCCGTTCGCAATACTAGGCGCGCTTATTGCTTTGTCTGGGGTAGTTCGATTTGCTGAAGCCTCCCTAATCATTGGCCTGATTAGTGGCCTTGGTATGTGGCTTCTTGGCGCCACGGGTTCCGTCCATTTGGGTGCCAGCGGAATGGTGTTTGGGTACCTGGGGTACTTGTTGTCACGAGGTTTTTTCGACCGAAAGTTCGGGCAAATCGTGCTTGGACTCATTGTTGGAGTTGTGTATGGCGGATTGCTCTGGGGCGTACTTCCAACCAACTCTGGCGTCAGTTGGCAAGGCCACCTCTTTGGGTTCCTCGGCGGTGTTGGCGCAGCCGGGATCATGCGCAGATCCTTCGAACCCCAAGCCACTCTTTAATGGAAACGGGGCAGGGACGAAATTGAGAATGCGGCCCTGCGACAAGAAATTCGATTGAAAAACAGCGGGCGGACGATTTCGTTAGAAGCCTGTCCTGGCCTTCTCCGCCTCAAGTTCAGCGATGCGGGCCGACAGTTTTGTTGACTCGGCAGTTACCTCGGCAGAGGATGAAGTTCCAGCGGCTGCGAAACCCTGAAACTTTGCTTCTGCCTCTGCGGGTTTGGTGTTCGCGGCGGTCAGCTCAGCTTTGAGGGAATTTACTTCAGCGTCGTGCTTAGTCTTGGCTGCCAATGTTGCAGCCGAAGCAGCAACAGCGGCTCCCGCAGCGGCCGCTTCGAGTTCGTCGATTCGTTGCGTGTGCTTCAACACATCGCCACCCGAGGTTTTGAGTTTCGTTACTTCCGCCTTGTGCGAATCAACTTGTCCAACAAGGCCTTGCACTTTGGCTCGGTGTTCGTTGGCTTCGATCTTTGCGGTGTTCAACTCGGCACGCAGCGCGCTGTCGTCGCACTTACAAAGTTTCTTGGCCAGGAACCAGCCGATAATGAAACCGAGGATTGCCGCAATTGCCAGCAAAAGCCATGTTGTTACGATGGTGTATCCCATTTTCAGCTCCCGGAGACGGTGAATTCGATACGACGGTTGGTAGCCCGAGCAATCTCGGTTTTGTTGTCAGCGATTGGCTTGGTGACACCGTATCCCTTTGCGGTAAGACGTGTGCCGTCTACACCTTTGGAGGCCAGATAATCGAGAACTGCTTGTGCTCGGTTTTGGCTTAATTGCTGGTTTGACGTAGCTCTACCCACGTTGTCGGTGTGCCCAGCAACTTCGATCTTGATGTTCGGGAAGGCGGCAAACTCCTGGGTTATCGAAGCCACAGCGTTGTCCAATATCGGGATGGAGTCTGCCTTGATCGCCGCCGAGTTGGTGTCGAACTGGATGCCTGATCGATCGAGAATCGTGGCCAGATTTTCTTGCACTTCTGCCACCGATTTTGCTGCGGCAACGGTGATGTCTGCAGTACCGCTAGCGCGGGAAACGAGTGCCTCAACGCTGGATTTACCCAACTCGGTAAACGCGCTTCCCGAAAAAGAAAGAAGAGTGTCACCCACTTTACCGTTGGCATTGCTCATCGTGGTTGAGGAGAGCTTGATCAGATCCCCAAAGGCGGCAACCCGAGCGTCTTGAGCGGGGGTTGACGGGCCAACAACGGTGAGCTCGTCAATCACGTTGGTGGCACCGTAAGCGGCCGTTGCAGCATTGACTAAGGCTGAGCGTTGGGCCGCGCTCGTAACAACGCCAGAGAGTGCAACCTTTTTGCCATCAATCGATGCAGCAACCTCAATCGGTGCGCTAGCCGTCGCACCAATAGCATCCGTAGTTTCGGGGGCTGAACCAACCGTTGTTTCGCTAGAAGCGCGCACCGTTGTTTCCGCTGGTTTACCTGTGTCAAGCGTGGTGTCAACTACGGTTGCAACCGAGGACTCGACAACGGTTTGTTCGCCTGGCGCATACGCGTCGTCGGTAACGATGTACTTAACGTTACGAACGCCTTTAATGCCCTTCACGTTGGCTGTCGCCGAGGCCTGAAGCGATGCCGGACCTCGCAGTGTCACATCTTGTCCGCTTACCTTGGTCGCCACACCGGCAATACCCGAAGCCTTCAGCCCGTTGTGCGATTTCTTTCCGAGATCGTTTTGGATGCGCCCGTTGGCTACGAAGGCGCCAAGGAGTGCGAGCAATAGTGGCAGCAACAACCACGTCCACGGGAACTTGCATTTCACATGGCCTTTTGACTCCATGAAACCTCCGGATTGCTAAGTGGACGAGCGGAACGCAGGAAACCTATCCGGTTCGCACGGCATTTGTCATGTGATTGGAATTTCACCAACGTAACGAAGGGAAAAATAGATCAATTTCTTACGAAATAAAGGGCACCTCGGTTGACCACCTCGTCGCGAGGGTAGACCAGTACCCAACTGAGTTAGCGGTCAACAACTCGCACGGGAGGGTCCGAAGTGACGGCATTCCACATGGCTTCGTCGGGAGTTCCGATCATCCTTTGGTAGATCCCCTGTGGGTAATGCAGATTCGGTTTCGACGAATCATAGGAAGGTTGCGCAATAGCCACGGGCGGGCGTTCAAAGTCGTCCGGGGTGATGTACCTGGCTACTTCTTCGGCAGTGATTCCGGCCATGCGTTGTACTTCGGGGTCGATCCAGGCTCGGGAATCGATGTCTCGTCCGCAGGCTACTTCAAGGGCTAATCCTTCGGGCCCGGCGAAGTACATCGATTGGCACATCCCGTGGTTCATAGGTCCAATGACGGGGATGCCTCGGCTGCGGATCCGGTCCCGCATGCCATACAAATCGTCAAGGGTGTCGACGTTGAAGGCCAAATGTTGCATAGTTCCTGCTGTTACCTGCCCACCGGCGTTTCCAGCATGGGTGATCCCAAATTGGGGTTCGGCGGGATTGTCAGGATGCTGTTGGAAGGCGATGTAACAGGTGGGGCTGAGCTCAACGAACCCGTGAAAGGTATTAGCCACGCCGTGCATCCAGTACAGCGCTTTGAGTTCGCCGCCCAGGACATCGGTAAAGAACTCAATTTGGCCTTTAATGTTCCGGGTGGATATCGCCAGGTGGTTGATACCGTTGGGATGCAGCGTCATGGGTTTGGCCTTCTTGAGAGGGAACGGGACAGGGTTTCCTACGTTGGTAGAGCATCTCGTGCTGTCAGAACTACCGCTAGATGGGTCGCCGGGGTTTAGGGTTTTGCCGGTGGACGCCAGCAGGTGGCCAGGAGAACGGCCGCGCCACCGATACCGGCGATGGTAGTGGTGGCTAGGCCTTTCCAACCGGTAAACAGGTCGATGGAAAACGCATTGTCGAAGGACCACTCTCCTGCTCCTAGCGTTCCAATCACGATAACTGCAGCCGAGATCATGGCCACGTACTCCCAGCCCTGTCCGGCGTTGTAAATGAAAAACCCGTTGTTCCGGTGAGCGGTAACGAAGGCCACCACCATGACCCCAAGTACTCCGGCTGCGGCCAATGGGGTGAACAATCCCACAATCAACAAAAACCCCGAACCCATCTCCGTCAGCGAAGCCATCCAAGCCTGAACCAACGGCGGTCGCATACCAATGCTCCCAAACCATCCGGCGGTGCCTTTGATTTTGCCGCCGCGCCAAACGTGGGCGTATCCGTGCACAGCGATCATGGCCCCTACCGACGCCCGTAGAAGGGCCAATGCGAAGTTCAACTGGTTCATAAGGACAACAACCCTTGCTGGTTAAGGCGGATGAAGCGAATTTAAGACGGCAAAGGAGCAATTGCCTACAAGACTTTAGGACCCGATATTGGACATCACGTGTTTGGTCCGGGTAGCTCCCAAGCCCGTACATGGACAGGTCTTTTCCGTACATGGCACGATCGACGTCGGCGGAAACCACCACATCGGGGCTTTGCCCATCACAACGAATTGCCGGTGATGAAGTTTTGGAACGTGCGTGCCATAGAACACACGGTAGCGAGCCCGTTTCCTTTTTGTGGAATATCGCCTACCGGTACCCTTGAAGATTGTGATCAGTCCCGCTGTCTCGTTGGATAAGCCCATGTCAGGCGCGCCCTCTACGCCTGAAACCCCGATAAAACTTCCGCGCTCCAAGGTTCCCAAGTGGCACGGCGTCCCGGTGACCTGGTTGGTTTTCCTGCCGCCAGCAATCTTGGCGTTGTCGTTGATCGCCAATGGGGCCAACCAAGCCCGCGAGCGCGGGAACTCCACGGCGTTGGCTCGTAAGGC
>JAYUVJ010000089.1:0-2448 GCA_043754155.1 Acidimicrobiia bacterium | reverse complement strand
CCCGACTTTGGTGTTGCCTTGGAGATCGATGGTCGGGAGTTTCATGAGTTGCAGTTTGAAAAGGACCGTCGACGAGCCAACAACCACACCGTTGCCGGCACCCAACTTTTGACCGTGACCCCAACGATGATTGAGCGAAACATCACCGAAGTTTCCCGTTGGATTCGGATGGTTCAGGCGCGAAACACTAAGTAAAAAGTGGCGAAGAGTTAGATTCAACCAGGAGCTTGGGCCCCTATTACGGGCTACAGGTTTTCTTTGGGGTAGCGGACTGTCGCGGGTGAACACTCTGGGTCAGGAAACCACACCGTCTGACCACACCGTCTTCGATTTGCGAGTTGGTTTGGTCAGACGGTGTGGTTTCATCAGCGTCGAGGGTGCGCTGGCTCGTAGACTGAGGGTATGAAGCCGTTTGTGGTCAATGTGGCCAATCTGGTGCACCGTCCGGCTCGGCGACGTGCCGAGGAATTGTCGGGCCCCACCTCGAAATTATTTGTCACCGAGACCTTCGTTCCTGAAGGGGGCCTGCTTGAGGTCAACGTGCTGCTCGAAGCAGTATCCGATGGCATTTTGGCTGTTGGTGAGGCCAAAGTGAACTGGCATGCAGAATGTCGGCGTTGTATTCGCCCGATTATTGGGCTCTCGCACGTGGAATTTCGGGAGATGTATTCGGAGAATCCGGTCGAAGGCGACACCTATCCGATCAAACACGAGTCAGTCGATATCGAGCTGGTCGCCAGGGAGGCTATCCTGTTAGACCTTCCGCTGGCTCCTCTCTGTAGAGAAGAGTGTGCGGGTCTGTGCCTCACCTGCGGTTCAGACCTGAACGATGGGCCGTGTTCCTGCGCCCCGGCAGCGATAGATCCTCGCTGGACGGCTCTTTCTGGGCTGTCCGTCGACGAACTCGAACTACCTGAAAGCTAGAGAATCATGGCCGTCCCAAAGAAGAAGAAGTCCAAGTCCAAGGTCCGTATGGCCCGTGCGAGCAACTGGAAGCTCAGCGCTCCTGCTCGCAGCAACTGCCCCCGTTGCGAGGCCGCCAAGGTTCCTCACACGGTTTGTGGCAGCTGCGGCTGGTACAAAGGCCGCCAGGCCATCGACGTAGCGTAAAATCTCCGGCGGCTCTTGCGTTGATGTTTTTGTCAACGTGGATTGCTTCTGTAATTTGCCTAAGTTGAAAAGTTTCCACGTTCTGACCGCCGGTTTGCCCGGCGGTTCAACGCGTTGTAGCCCGTTTCGTTTTTTCTTCGTTTTCTTCGTTTTTACGTTTCTGTCGCCCTTCGTTCCTGGAGTTTGCTGTGACCATGTCTTTGCCGGTTGCTATTGATGCCATGGGTGGCGATTTCGCCCCGTCCCAGATTCTCGAAGGTGCCCGTCAGGCGGTTGCAGCGGGAATTCCCGTAGTGCTGGTTGGTCGGAGCGCCGATTTGGGTGACCTGGCCGAGTTGGCTGCTGTCGGGATCTCGGTGATCGAGGCTTCTGAAGTCGTCGAAATGGACGACGATCCAGCCAAGAGCATCCGTACCAAGAAGGATTCGTCGCTTCTGCGGGCGGCTGAGGCGGTGCGTGACGGTAAAGCGAGTGCGTTTCTGTCGGCAGGCAACACTGGGGCCACGATGGCTTCGGCTTTGTTCCGGATGGGCCGAGTCAAGAGTGTGATTCGTCCCGCTATTGCGACGCCGATCCCCGTAATTGGCTCTACTCCAACGGTGTTGCTAGATGCCGGGGCGAATGCCGAGTGCACCGCCGAAATGTTGGTGCAGTTCGCTCAAATGGGTTCCGCCTATGCCCGGGCTCGCTATGGCATGGCGGCGCCCCGAGTTGGTTTGCTCACAATTGGTGAAGAGGACGGCAAAGGCAATGCGCTGGCCAAGGAAGCCAATGAGTTGCTTCGAGCGGGTGCTGCTGGTGACGGCGTCAATTTCGTTGGCAACGTTGAGGGCCGGGACGTAATGGGAACGGAAGTTGATGTGGTGGTAACCGACGGGTTTACCGGCAACATCGTGCTCAAAACCCTCGAAGGTGGCATGAAGTTCTTTGCTGGCAAAGTGTTCGAGGCGCTGCTTTCTACCCCCGAAGCTAAAGAAGCTGCCAAGGTTCTGATGCCTCAATTGATACCCCTGGCAGAAGCACTCGACCCCAATACTTACGGTGGCGCCATGCTGTTGGGCGTCGACGGGGTATGCATTATCAGCCACGGCTCTTCCAATGCACTAGCCGTCCTCAACGCTTCCAAGGTCGCCCGCGACATGGTCGAAGTGGGCCTAGTCGCCGCTATCGCCGCCGCCGTAGCCAAACCGTAAGCGTCGGACGAACGGGAGTTACTCAGGCGTTTACTTGTGACCGGTCGGTTCCCAATCCGGCTTGCCGGTTGGATTAGAACCCCTCGGCGGGACTCGAAGCGAAGCGGAGATGGGGCCCGCCAACAATTACCGGGTGTCACCGTGA
>JAYUVJ010000088.1:0-9372 GCA_043754155.1 Acidimicrobiia bacterium | reverse complement strand
GCCACAGAAGGTGGAGATCACGTCGATAGGAACTTCAGTTCCAACGTGATCGCGGTGAAAAACACTGATCTTCGTATAGGTGCTTATCATTTCTTTACGTTTTGCCGCTCAGGGTTAGAGCAGGCAGCGAACTTCCTAAAAGTTGCTCCACCCAACGAAGAGTGGCTTTTGCCGACAGTAGATGTCGAGTTCGGCGGGAACTGCAAAACCCTACCCACCGAAGATAAACTCGTCAGCGAACTTGCGATCTTCATCAATACGGTCAAGGCAGCTTGGAACCGTCCAGTAGTTATCTACGTACTGTACGACGTTGTTAACCGATACCCCCGACTCGGTCATCTCGATGCACCGATTTGGCAACGCCACCTTTTCACACGACCGACCAACAACGACTGGACGATTTGGCAAATGAGTGGGTTTGCTCACGTCGACGGCGTTAAAGGTCCGGTTGATCTCAATATCGGCAAACTCGCGTTGCTTCAACAGTGATCGCAGATGATGGTCCTGTTAGGCGGGCAGGGTCGATTGGAGAGCACTAGACCGTGACGGTGAGTCGCTTATGCCCCGCAATCAGCCCCGATCAAGATTGCGCTTGTTCGGTTTGGGTGGGGTCGAAGCCGGTCGTAGTGTGGGCGGATGCGTGACGATCGTGAAATCAGTTGGTACCCGGTGGCTGAACGGCATGAGTTGCCCGAAGATGTCGCCAAGTTGTTTGGTAAGGCTGAATCGGCGTTGGGCTTCATCCCGAATGTCTTTCAAGCGTTCACGTTTCGCATTGATCACTTTCGTGCCTGGTTTAGTCACTTCAAACAGTTGCACGTACCGAGTGAAAACCTGTCGACAGCCGATCGGGAAGTGATCGCCGTGGTGGTGTCGATGGCCAATGGATGTTTGTACTGTCTCGTGGCTCACGGAGCGGCACTACGCGAGGCGCTGGGAGATCCAGTGCAAGCTGATCGCATCACCCTCGATTGGCGAAGGGCGGGGCTCGATGATCGCACCACGGCTATTTGCGAATACGCCGAGAAGATCACCCTTGAGCCGACGAAAACTACACCAGCCGATATCGAACATCTCATTGGATTGGGTTTGACCCGGGAAGAGGTGTGGGATGTTGCTGAAATCTCTGCCATGTACAACTTCACGAACCGCCTCGCCATGGCCACCGGTCAAATTCCCAACCGCGAGTACCACTCAGCTAGTCGCTAGGCCTGTGAGCCGCTAATTTTCCTGAGCATCCAAATTGGTCGAGGTGGCTGACCTCAACCGACTACAACGAGAGCAACGGGAGCTTCGTGCAATACAAAGGTTCGTACATCACGGGGGACCAACCGATCTGTCTGCGCTGACAGCCACTCTGCCTCAACCCGGCCGGCATGCGCATTTGAGTTGTGGTTGGGGGGACAAGTTGTGGCTGGGGTGCGTCACTCAGGCCACATTCGGTCCCTGGAGCCACACGCTTCGACAAACCGACGTCTACAAATTGGCCGACGTGATGGCTACGAGTGCTTTGTCCATTGCTAAGCGCGCAGCCGACGTGGATTTGAGACTGTTACCGATTATCGAGAAAGTAACTACTCGACCGTTTGCTGTCGACGTGTAACCGGCGAGGGCCGTAATGAAATCGAGTGTTCCGGTTTTTGCCACGACCTTGGTGGCCGCGGTCGTTCCGCAGAATCGGCTTTTCATGGTTCCGTCAACACAGCCAATCGGCAGCGCCGCGCGAAACGCCGCGCCCGCTGGACTCACACGAATCTTGCTTAGCCACTGCACCTGCTGACGAGCAGTTGAACGGTTGAGCGACGACAATCCCGAGCCGTCGACCATTACGGGAGAAGCTATGCCGAAGCGATCAAATTGACTTCGGACCGCTCCAATTCCTCCAGCCGTTGATCCGTTGCCGCTGCGCGCACCGATTTCTTTCATGAGCAACTCGGCGTAGGTATTGTCAGACTTCTTCAGGGCGTAAGCAACCAGGTCCTTGAGTGGCGCCGATGTCCGTGAGGCCAGCACCGGCCCGCCGTTACCCAACGTGCCCGTTCGTTCGCCGCCGACCACCACGACGCCGTTGGCTTTGAGCGCCGCCCGCAATGTCACTAAGTTGGCCAATGCAGGGTCGAGTGTCGATGACCCCCGATGGTTTCCGTCTACCGAAAAAGCACTAAGTACACCTACTTCTCCGGGGGTGAACCTGGTCTTCCAACCGGGATTGATGCGAAGTGTGTCGTACCGAGTTTCGTCAACCACCAATCCTCCACTCACCGACTTTAATCCGGTCTTCGCTACTTGCACGGCCAAATCGCTCAGCCCACTGGCACTCAACGAGGGGTCACCACCGGCCCTCACTACTAGGTCACCTACCAACAACCCGTTAGTCGGTGTTGCCGAGGAGCGAATCTCGGTGAGAAAGGTCGCTTCGGGACCGATCTGCAACAGCGACGCAGCGCCAGCATAAATCTTTTGCGTTGATGCGGGAATCTTGCCAACGTCGGCGTCGCGTTCTGACACGGTTCCTATACCTTCAACAGTAATAAGCGCACTTAGTCCAGCGATGGGGGTGAGAGCTGCATCTACTTGGGCTCGTAGTTCCCCAGCCGTGTTCGCTGATCGAAATACCGTCGTGGTTGGAATGGTCTTCGATGGTTTCACCGTGGTCGAGCTTGCCGTGGCGGGTAGCGACGGCACCGTGGTGTTCGAAAGCCCAATCGGTGTGGTGGTATCGGAGGGGATCGTCGGTAATGTGACGGCAATCCCGGCAACCATTGTGGAGGTTATGGCCGGGGTTTCAAAACCTGCGACGGGAACCGCTCTGGTCGACGGCACGCCAGCGGCAATAGGCGTCCCAACAACAACGGCCGTAACGACGGGAAGCAAAACGGGAACTGCAGTAGAAGTGGTAGTCGTTGTCGAAGTCGGCGGGCCAATAGTGGAATTGCCAACGGGCGCCGAAGTGGTTGTCGTGGTTGGTGGTGCAACGGTCTCGATGACTACCGTTTGCGGGTTGACCCCAACTCGTCCGCCATCTTGAGCCAGGGAACTAGGGGCGCCAGGAATCGAGAACACGGCTACAAGACCGGTCAAACCGGCAACCGTAACGAGATGCCGCAAACTCTTCACGCTTTTCCGCTCGTGGTGTTGCGAAGGGTGGCTAGACGAGCCTGAACAGCAGTTAAACGATCGTGGGCGGCAGCATGCAGAGCGGAGGCGCGGCTATACAAATCAGCTGCTTCTTCGATCCCAATATCGCCACGGTCCATCGCCGCAGCAACGGTTTCCAGTTCACCGACGAGATCTTCAAAGGTGCGCTTGGCCAGTTCGTCTGCACTTACCGACTGGCCTGCCGCCGTCGACGTGGGTTGAGCAGAGGTGGTTGCGCTAGTCATCGTTGGGCTCCTGAGATTCCGACACGGTTTGATCAAGCGCGTCTACAAATGAGGGAAGTGTTGAGTTGTTCGTTTGGGCAATTGGATGTTCACCTAGTGATCCAGGTACCTTTATTTCGTTGCATGAAGCAGCCTGACTCGAAGGATTTGCCGATACCGGCTCAAGAAACACCGGCTCAAGCAACACCGGCTCAAGCAACACCGATTCAAGCAACACCGGTTCAGGCGATATCGGCTCAAGCAACACCGGCTCAAGAAACACCGGTTCAGGCGATATCGATCCAGCGAGCACCGATCCGGTCAAAGAAGCGTCCAGCACCGATGAAGCACCAAGCACCGATGAAGCACCAAGCATCAACGAGTCAGGAGCCGAAGTTTCCACTGAAGGCGAAGTGCCATAATAAGCGTTGGCCGCATCGACGGTAGCGCTAAGAGTTCCTCGGGCCAAGGCTATCGATACTACAGAACCTGCAGCCACCTGTGAGCTATCGCGCAACACTTGACCTTGTGCGTCACGAACAACGGCATACCCACGCTCAAGCACACGCGCCGGCGACAGACCTTCAATTCGTATGTGCACAGAAGATAACGACTGTTGTGCGCGGGCCACACGATGTTCAATGGGACGTTGCCAATCAATCCTTGCCAGCCGCGTAACGGAACGGGCATCGAGTCTCTCCATCGCTCGTTCCACATCAACGGCTTGCAATCGCATTTCGGCCCGCCCAAGCCGACGATCCAATGCCGTGCTCCACGAAATCTGGGCCAACCCCGCAGCACGTCGCTCCAACCGACGATGCAATCCCTCATACGCCGTGTCAAGTGATCGATCGATTCGCTCTGCCAACAACGCCCGCTGAGGAATCACCATGGCCGCAGCAATCGACGGCGTTCCAGCTCGATGATCAGCCACCTCATCACTCAGCGGGCGATCCCCATCATGCCCAATGGCCGAGATCACCGGCTTGGTAGACGCTGCAATTACTCGACAGAGCGATTCATCGGAGAACGGCAACAACTGTGTTGCATCGCCACCACCGCGAGCCAACACCACCACGTCAATCGTGCGGTCACCCATCAGAATCGACAAACCTGCCAAGATCGATTCAACCGCACCGGCACCCGACACTGTGATCTCCAAGAACTTCACCGGGAATCCCGGGAACCGTGCCGCCACCACCGATTCGATGTCTTTGCGCACCGCCGCGTCGGCCCCGCACAAAATGCCTACACAGTTTGGCAGGAGCGGAAGTGGTTTCCGCCGACGATCCAACAACCCATCTGCGCGCATACGTTCACGAGATTCGGCGATCATCGCGGCAATGGCCCCGCTGCCCACCGGCGTTACTTCACTGGCCACCAACTGCAACTGCCCACGGTCGGACACAAACTCAATCGTGCCAGTGACCGCAACTCGCTCGCCATCTTTGACTCGACAAAACTTTTGCCGAGCCGAAGGAATAGCTACCGACAACTGCGCCGTGCGATCGCGCAACGTGAAATAGGTTCGTCCCGCGGCAGACGTCGTCGGCCGATGCACTTCGCCTTCAACGGTCACTTTGCCAATCGCGCTAATGGCCCGGGCGACTTCGCTCACCAACCGCACCAGGCTTACGTTGCGCGTCACCACACCGGCAAACGGCAACCCCACCGAGGATTGCCCTTGAACTTTGCCCACAGGACGCTCACTACGAATCGGCCGCTGATCACTCCGACCCCCGTCGCCCAGATTTTGGTTTTGGTTTTGGTTTTGGTTTTGGTTTTGGTTTTGGTTTTGGTTTTGGAAGGCCACAACCACCTCAGCAACTGAAGCTGAACCACCAACCAAATCTGATTCGACCGCATCGATTTCCTCTACCGACGAGCCATCCACAAACTCTTCCGACCCAAACGGCGGCGCGCTGGCATCATCAAAGCTCGGCTGAGTAAACCGAGGTGCCTTGTTCGACCGATACGCCATTCCCCCATTCTTCCCCACCGGGTACGACAATTTCGGATTCTGTGCCCACCGGGTAGCAAACTTGTCCATTTTCACCCTTGCGATAGCCGTTAGACACCGACAAGAAGACCCAAGTTTGCGAAGTGTGCCTCGAAATCAGTCCTCGTTTACCGACAAGCAACCCCAACCAGCCCCGAATTCGATATTGCCCTAGAACCCCCAGTCGCAATTACAACCAATGCGTAGCGACTTGCAAATAAAATTTGTCACTTGGCCATGTCGTCGAGACTGAATGAACGGTCAAGTGCGGATTTGGTGCGAACTCGTTTCCGGGACCAAATGGCGTGGATTCGGGTTTCGTCTTCTCCGAACGCTCGAGTGGCGGAAGCTCTTAAGCGATTGAACTGTGGCTCGCCGGTAATCGTTGACGACCATTTAGCTTCGCCGGCAAAAACAAAACGATCATCACAACGACCCGCCACATCTATCTCAACTGCTTGGCGACCAGTCCGCCACCAACGACCCACAAAGGACTCCGGCAACTCCCCCGCCAACACCATCCGTGCTGCATGGCGGCGAGCCTCATCTTCAAAAACAGAGCCGAGATGGGTTTCCCAAACGCCCGTCCTCAAGACCAGGGATGCATCACCGCCCAACTCAAGACCCTGGCGAATTCTCGTCAGCGGACCAAACCAGAAACGCAGATACGGATCAGCAATGACATAGTGCGCCGCCGATCGACGGGGACCTGCGAGGGGCTGTTCACCTCGAACAAGCCCAACCTGCTCAAGGGTTGCCAACGGAGCTTCGATACGTAAGTCAGCGTCGGTTTTGATTTCACCGAAGCTGTGACGGCCCCTCCCGATGGCCAGAAGAATCCTCTCAAAACCAACGCCAGAGGGAAACTCTTCGTTCACGATCAGCGGGGCATCGTCGTACAGCAACGATCCCGGCCGAACCAGGTTTCGTAGGTTCTCCGCCAATGTCACTTCATCGTCCCAAGCAAGTAGATGACGGGGATAGCCACCCGTGACGGCATAGGCCAGCAATCGATCCTCGGGCTTCAGCTTCGGGACGAACGCACGACACTGTTCAAAGGCAAACGGTTCCAATCGAAGGTGAAGCTCAGCACGCTCATACAGCGGGCCACCACCTTCAGTCAGGCGATTCATAACCCGACGAGAACTTCCGGTTAGCAGAAGACACAATTTGCTTGGAGTCTTGGCATGCAGAATTTGCTCCCACGCTGACTGCACTACCGACCCAAACGAGTCATCAACTTCATGCAGATAGGGCACTTCATCAATAACTACCAACAGTGGTTCACTCTGCGCTAAGGCAGCCACAAACAACAAAGCTTCGTGCCAGTTGGCAAACGTCGACGGAATAGGGATTGTCGAATTGACTGTCGAGCTGATTAAGGAAATCGAATCGGCAAACCGTTTGAGCTGCACTGCCGTGGCCTCGCGGGTCGCCGTGAAAAAGACGGAGCGTCGATGGCTAGCGAATTGCGCAACGAGTGACGTTTTGCCAACGCGGCGGCGACCGGAGAGCAGAATAAGTTGGGGCGCGCGCTCTAGCGAGGCCCACTGCTTCTCTAGTCGTTGAAGTTCCGATTCACGCCCTAACAGTTTCACTACACTTGGAGTGTACTACTGTTCGAGTGTACTAAAAGTGATCTATGCACCTATGGCGCTGGATACGGCTTAACGAGCCCCTCATCGACGGCCCGGGGTTTTTTGGCGCGGCTGGGGGCTACTCGGGGTGGTTCGTCGGGCTGCTTGGGGTAGACGGGGGGCCAGGGGGCGTCCATGAGTCCGCGGGCTCGATCGGCTTGGTGCATTTCCATGATAGGCTCAAGCGACTGTGGATGGTCATTCATGGCTTGCCACGGATCGCCTCGACGGGCCACCATTTCGGGGACGGTGGCGATAGTGCATTCGTCGATGGTGATGGTTTTGAGTTCGTCCCAGGTAAGCGGTGTGGAAACTTGCGCACCGGCTCTGCTGCGAACGCACCACGGGCCGAACACGGTTTTGTGTGGTGCATTCTGGTTGAAGTCGACGAACACTCGCTGGCCGCGTTCCTCTTTCCACCAGGCTGCGGTCATAGTGGTGGGATGTCGGCGTTCCAACTCTCGGGCAATGGCGACGGCGGCAAAACGCACATGATACGAATCCCAGCCTGATGCTACCGGTGACGAAGTCGGCCCGGCAGCATTCGACGCAGATGCTACGCGCACATAAATGTGGATTCCTTTGTTGCCCGTCGTTTTGGGAAAGCTCGGAATGTTCAGCTCATCGAACAAGGCCTTCACGTTGAACGCTGCTTCGCGTAGTTGCTCAAAGGTGATGCCGGGTGTGGGGTCGAGATCGATACGCAACTCGTCGGTTTGCTCAGGCGTGGCCGCTTGGTATGGCCACGGATGAAATCCCAAACAACCAAGATTGACCGCCCAGACGACGTGGGCCATATCGGCAAGCACCAACGCGTTTGAGGGAGTGCCATTCGGGGTGAGAACCTCGGTGGTTTGCACCCAATCGGGCGTACCAGCCGGAACTCGTTTTTGATAGAAGGACTTACCTTCGGCACCATCGGGGAAACGTTGCAACATCGTCGGCCGACCCTGCATGGCCCGCAGGAACGGCTCGCCAATCGACAGATAGAAGTTCACCAAATCGAGCTTGGTTTCACCACGCTCGGAGAAGAACACTTTTGACGGATGCGAGATACTCAACTCGCGTCCATCCACCTCAATTAGGGCAGCTTCGTCGGCCATCGGCTTAGGTTACCGGTTGGATTACGGGGAGGCGACCTATTACCTTGACCCTGAACCAACCGGCTACGGCTACGGCTAGTTGAATACCGCGACTTCGTTACCGAGACTGTGCGTGCCCTTTTCCTGTAAGGACCTTCCGAACTCGCTCGATTTCGCTGACATTCCAAACACGGTGGTTGAATTTGTCGAGTTGAACCGTCACGCCGCGGACAAGTTTCACGTCATGACTCGTGATTTTGGAAGTCGCGAAAATTCACGAGTGCGTGATCTCGTTGACCTTGTGGTCCTCATCGACAACGAGTTGCTCGATAGTGTGAAACTGCGTACCGCTGGAACCGCCGAACAGATCCAAGCGATGTTCCGTGCGCTTATCGAAGCTGGTGCCGACACGATTGTGATGATTCCCTTCTTCGGCCCGCACAACCCCGTCCTTGTCGACTACGCCAACCTGACCGAACCGTTCCGTTCCACCTGACCGGAGACTGCTCCAACTATTGCTGCATGGGGCGTTCAGGCCATTCCAAGGACGTCGGAAAGAATCTTGCGAAGGGCGCTGAGTTTGGCAGGCCCAACGTTGCCGAGGTGCTCTGCGGCAGCAAACGACGAAACGGTGGTGATGAGATGCACCTGAGCTTCACCCCATTCGCTGGAAAGATCCGTTGACCAATTCCGCACGGTTGAGGTGAAGGGGACTACCTGAAACGTTGCGGAGATGGATTCGAGAACGTCGTCATCGGTTATGACCACTGCCGGTGTTACAAAACCCGCTTCGCTACCAAGAGGCGACCCGAAATCGACCTGGAAAACGTCACCGGAGCGCATCACGAACGCTCCTGCTTCCGGCGGCAACTACAGCTTCTTCGAACAGCCGTTCCTTGGGCGTTCGGTTCGCATTCGTTTCAATGAGCATTTGGCCGATTTTGCGCCTCCGTTCCCTTCGCAGGAACCGCTCAACGAGTTCCCACATTGCGATTCCCTCGCTATTTGCCATCTCCCTAAGCTGCTCGTGCTGATCGGTTGTCACGGAAATAGTCGTATGTTGTTTTTTACAAGAGCAAGCAGCGGCCCGCGAATTGCCAGGTCTGAAATTAGTTGCGGTTGGCCCGGATCTCGGCGAGGCGTTGGCGGACGAATGCTGCACCGGCCGAGCCGTCTAGGAGGGTCTTGGTGTCGATAATGGATTGATTCGTGCGCTTAGAAACGTCGGCTGCTGCGCGACTAGATGACGTGGTAAGTCCACTGATGATCCATCGCAGCGTTGAAGCCGCAGA
>JAYUVJ010000087.1:0-2518 GCA_043754155.1 Acidimicrobiia bacterium | reverse complement strand
AGTGCCGAGTTGCCTACCTCGGCGACCAGTAATTCATCGAGCTCATCGGGATCGATCAGCACGTAATCACTCGGTGGCGCTTCGTCGGCTTCGGGGAGACGGATGATGATGCCATCGTCGCTCCATACGGCCCGGGCATCCATTCCGATTTGGTTGCGGATGCGGGCTTCGATGGCCATGGCCCAGGGGGCGTGCACCTGAGCCCCGAAGGGCGAGAGAATACAGAGCTGCCAGTCACCCAATTCATCACGAAAGCGCTGCACCACAATTTGGCGATCGGTAGGTAACGAGTTACCGGTAGCTTCGCGTTCCTCTTCAACGTAGGCGCGAATATTTTGTACGGCAAGCGGGTCGAGGGCGTAGGTTGTGGCCAAAGTTTCATCGTCGGTATGTTCCAGTGTGCGCACGAATTCGCCAATAGCCTTACCCAATTCGAATGGTCGGCCTAATTTGTCGCCGTGCCAAAACGGCATTTTTCCTGGCACGCCGGGAGCCGGGGTCACGATCACGCGATCCGGGGTGATGTCTTCAATCCGCCACGTTGTTGCACCGAGCAGAAATGTCTCGCCCACCCGCGATTCGAACACCATTTCTTCATCAAGTTCACCGACCTTGGTTCCCTCAGGTGTAGTGACGGTATAGAGACCACGATCGGGAATGGTGCCACCACTAATAACCGCCAACATGCGTGATCCGGGCCGGGGGGAGAGCACACCGGTTAGACGATCCCAAGTAATACGTGGACGTAGTTCTGCAAATTCATCACTGGGATAACGGCCACTGAGCAAATCGAGCAGGCCGGTGATGACATCGTCGGAAATGTCGGCAAATGGATAGGCACCACGAGCCATTTGCGTAACGGCCTCAACCGTAGACCCTCCGGTGCCAATCACACTGTTGCTCATTGCGCCGTTGGTCATCACTACGTGATCGATAATGCCCTTGCTTTTGGAACGCTTATTTTTCGGGCCGCTAGCGATCGCCGTACTCGGCTCGTTGGTAGCCACCATGGCCACAATCTGCTGACACAACACATCGATAGGATTCTTTGGCACCCGAGTTTCTTCCACCAGCCCCTCGAACATGCGCCTCGCCACCACCGCAGCGCTTACCAAATCACCACGGAACTTCGGAAAGATCCGGCCCTTGCTGGGCTCCCCCACCTGGTGACCGGCACGGCCGATACGTTGCAATCCACTGGCCACACTGCTCGGCGCTTCAACTTGGATAACCAAATCGATGGCACCCATATCAATACCCAGCTCCAACGAACTCGTAGCGACTAGTGCCGGAAGTTTGCCTGCCTTGAGAAGTTCTTCAATTTCCAGGCGCTGTTCTCGGGCGATGGAACCATGATGGGAACGTACTAATTCTTCTCCGGCGAGTTCGTTAAGTTTGTTAGCCAACCGTTCCGAGAGACGACGCGAATTGACGAATACCAACGTTGACGTATGTGTACGTATGAGTTCCAAAAGCTGCGGATAGATGGCCGGCCAAATCGAGGTTCGCGTTTCGGGATCGCCGGCTGCAGCACCATTCATCACCGGCTCGCCATCAGCACCAAGTACCGGCTTGCCCAGCTCGGCCATATCCTCAACCGGCACCACAATTTGAAGATCGAGCACCTTGCGCACTCCCGTGTCGACCACCGTTACGGGCCTGGCTTTCCACTGGCCGGTTTCGAGGTCCTGGGCACGTCCTCCTAAGAATCGCGCCACTTCCTCCAGCGGACGTTGGGTGGCCGAAAGCCCGATACGTTGCGGTGATTTCCCTGGCCCGTGGGGATTGCTGGCAATGAGTTGCTCGAGCCGTTCCAATGACAATGCCATATGGGCTCCACGCTTGGTGGGGGCAAGGGCATGGATTTCATCGATCACAATCGCTTCGACGGTGGAGAGAATCGATCGGGCCTGCGAGGAAAGCAGCAAATACAAAGATTCGGGAGTGGTCACCAAAATGTCAGGAGGATTCTTTACCAGAGCCCGTCGTTCTGCGGCTGGAGTATCCCCGGTGCGGCTGGCTACGGAAACGTCGGGAACAGGCAACCCAGCTTTTGCTGCCTCTCGCGCTATGCCGACGAGCGGTGCGCGCAGGTTTCGTTCTACATCATAGATAAGTGCTTTAAGCGGCGAAATGTACAGCACCCGCACACCCGGTTTGTCACTCGGATTGGCATGCAACCGATCAAGCGCCCAAAGAAACGCCGCCAACGTCTTTCCTGAACCAGTTGGTGCCAGGACCAGCGTGTGCTCACCCGAGGCGATGGCGTTCCATCCCTGCTCCTGAGCTGGCGTAGGCGCATCAAAGGTCTTGCGAAACCACGCACTGGTTATCGGCGAAAAGCGTTCCAACGCACTCGGCTTCTCATCCACGCTGACGGGAGGTTTTGCCGGCGCGATTTTAGTTTTTGTCGCCTTCCTCTGTGTTTTCGCGGGAACGGGCTTCACGGGAATAGGGTTGAATAGGCGCCGTCAAGGGACCAGAGAACGCCACATTGGCGATGGTCAATTGTAACTAT
>JAYUVJ010000086.1:0-13573 GCA_043754155.1 Acidimicrobiia bacterium | reverse complement strand
AATTGTGGCGGGAACGCGACGGGCAGGTGGTGGCGTTGGTGTAACCTTGAAGCCTTATGTACGCAGTGATTAAAACAGGTGGCAAGCAGTACAAGGTTGAAACCGGCCAGGTGCTCGATGTAGAACTTCTCGGCGAAGCTGTGGGTTCGAGCATCTCGTTCACACCGCTCCTCGTTGTTGACGGCGCTAATGTGGTGTCGAGCAAGGCTGCTTTGGCTACCGCCAAGGTCACTGCTGAGATCGTTGGAACCGCCAAGGGCCCAAAGATTGTTGGCTTTATGTACAAATCGAAGGCACGTGCCCAGCGCCGTTGGGGCCACCGCCAAAAGTATGCAACCGTCAAGGTTACGGCCATTACGGCCTAAGCCCTTTCCTGAAACCCTAAGGACTACTCCATGTCAAAAACCAAAGGTGGCGGTTCAACCCGCAACGGTCGTGACTCCAATGCTCAGCGTCTTGGCGTGAAGGTATACGACGGTGGCGTTGTTAGCGCCGGTTCGATCATCGTTCGTCAGCGCGGCACCGTGGTTCACCCAGGCGTCAACGTTGGCTGTGGCTCCGATGACACCCTCTTCGCTCTCACCGATGGTGTTGTGAAGTTCGGCGAGCGTCGTAACCGCAAGATCGTAAGCGTTCTCGTACCCGAATAGACAGATGTTGCCGTCTCGGTCGCATGACCATTTCGGCAGGTAGTGAACGAGCCGGCCTAGTGCCGGCTCGTGTCGCGTCCGCACTCGGATTGTTCGGACACGAGCCTCTAGCTTCATCCAGATTGGCCTTTCGCAGTGCAACGTTGCTCAGGTCATAGAGATTTCCTCCGTAGTTTCCTTCAGCGTGGTCAGGCCCGGTAATTCAATGAGTGTGTTTGTCGACGAATCCCAGCTGCACCTCAAAGCGGGCGATGGTGGAGCGGGCTGTGTGTCGTTCCGTCGTGAACCGTTCACCCCAAAAGGTGGGCCTGAAGGCGGCAACGGTGGGAAAGGTGGCGACGTTTGGCTCGTGGCTGACCGTAACGTTGCTTCACTGCTTGGATTCCGTGACCACCCTCACCGCGCGGCAATTGCAGGAACGCACGGCAAAGGTAAAGCACAGCACGGCAAAGTTGGTGCCGATCTCGTTGTGGCGGTTCCGGTTGGCACGGTCGTAAAGGACCGAAACGGGGGAGAGGTACTGGCCGACTTGGCCGCCGAAGGCCATCGTTGGCTGGCCGCTCGTGGTGGACGAGGCGGACGAGGCAATGGCAGCTTCCTTTCCAACCGCAGGCGTGCCCCGGCGTTCGCCGAGCAAGGCGAAGTAGGCGAAGAGTTCTGGTTCAATATCGAACTCAAACTCATGGCCGACGTTGCTCTTGTAGGTTTTCCCAATGCTGGCAAAAGCACGCTGATCTCCACGGTTTCTGCGGCGAAACCAAAGATCGCCAATTACCCCTTCACTACGCTCGAGCCCCACCTTGGTGTGGTTCGAATCGAGCGTTTTGGTACACCACTCGATCCTCGTGGTGACTTTGAATTCATCATGGCTGACATCCCAGGCTTGATCGAAGGGGCAAGTGAAGGCAAGGGTTTGGGCATTCAATTCCTCCGTCACGTTGAACGTTCCCGAGCACTGTTGGTGCTGTTGGATCTTGGCTCTATGGCCGAAGGCGGACCGACACCGCAACGCCAACTTGAGGTGCTGCTAAGGGAGCTAGGCAACTACCAACCTGAACTTTTGGAGCGCCCTCGTTTAGTGATTGGTACCAAACTCGACACGCTCATGGGTGGTGTGGACGAAGCCCGAGAAATGCCCGGCTGCCCTGTGGTGCTCATCAGTGCTGCCGCGGGCATAGGTATCCGTGAATTGTTGATTGAGCTTGCCCCGCTTGTTGCTGAAGCTCGCGCCGCTCAACCAGCGGCGGATACCTTTGTGCTTCACCGTCCGGAAGAAGAAGGGGTGCGGGTTGAGCGAAATGACGATGCTTCGTGGAGCGTGATTGGCCGCAATGCTGAGCGGGCCGTCGCTGTCTCTGACATCACCGATGGCTTGGCCCTGCAGCACGTGCACAACCAACTGAAGCGCATAGGCGTTGACAAAGCGTTGCAGCGAGCGGGTGCACGAACGGGTGAACTTGTGCACGTGGGCACCTTTACCTTCACCATGGACTGAGAGCACGAGCCGATAGGCAAGGGGTCCAGCAAGCACACCATAATGCGTTCGTAGGCGTAACCGGACGCTGGAGCCTCTGCCCGACAGAAGGTGCCTATGGGCCTTCTCTGACCGCATTGTAAAATACTATGTGCACCGAATATAGTTGTACATATGAGTTGGCTCTCGAGCTTGACGGTTGGTTGGTTCTTCGGGCCGATAGGCTCAAGGTGTGGCCACTGTCGTAGCAAAAATTGGAACCTCGTCACTTACTGATGAGCGTGGGGTGATCGCCGTTGACGCCATCGAACGCACCGTCACCCAAATTGCGCAGCTCCGCAAAGACGGCCACAAAGTTGTGCTCGTAACCTCAGCTGCCGTAGCTGCGGGCCTTGAAGCACTCGGCATGGGCGACAACCGTCCAACCGACGTACTTACGCTCCAAGCTGTTTCTGCCGTAGGGCAAAGCCGTCTCATGAAGGTATGGGATGGTGCCTTTGCCGCCAAGTCACTGGTAAGCGGGCAGGTGCTGCTTACCCCAAACGACTTCTTTGATCGACGTCAATACCTCCATGCCAGAAACACCTTGCATCGGCTGCTGGAACTGGGTGTAGTCCCCGTCATCAACGAAAACGATGCCATCGCCAACGATGAGTTACGGTTCGGCGACAACGATCGAATTGCCGCACTGGTTGCCCACTTGGTCGGTGCTGATGTGCTGGTATTGCTCACCGATACCGCTGGGTTGTTCTCGGCAAACCCCAAGACCGACCTGACAGCGAAATTGATTGAACACGTTGACGAAGTAACCCCGGAACTCGAAGCCGTGGCCGGAGCAGCAGGATCGGCACGGGGGAGTGGTGGCATGTCGTCCAAGCTTCGAGCTGCCAAGATTGCCTCATGGTGTGGTGTTAGGGCCGTGATTGCCGGTTCAAAGGGTCCACAATCGCTTGTCGACGCGGTTGCTGGGGTTTCAGGGGTTGGAACCACTGTGGCTGCACATGACCGCAAGGTAAGTGCCCGCAAGCTGTGGATTGGCTTTGCCGGTGAAGCTGAAGGAACCCTCGTGGTGGATGACGGCGCCCGCAAGGCATTGGTGGAACGTAACGTTTCGCTTCTCCCAGCCGGAGTAACGGCGGTGTTAGGCGAATTTCTCGAAGGCGATTTGGTGGCTATCAGCGACCGTGACGGCATGGTAATCGCCAGAGGTGTCGTCCGAGTTGACGCATCCACAGCCCGAGCCAATCAAGGTAAGCGCACTGATGAATTAGCTGAACATTCCGGTGTCGTTGTGCATCGCGATGACCTTGTTCTGTTGATTGCCTAACACCCAATTGCTCAGCCCTGCGCCGTTTGGAGCGCAGGAAAGCTCTTTGCATAACGGCCTTGCTCGAATCGACTCGTGAATGGCTGCTGTCATCGTGGCGGGCTGTTTTCGCATCAGTTGGTCAACGTGGCAGCAGCTGGTCACGCAACGACGGGGCGACATCTTCACCCGGACCGACGGTGTCTTATCCAACCAGCAAGCAGACCGAGAGCTCTGTATCAACGCCGCCGGGCACCACGTCACCCGAACGGAAAGTGCACTTAACCAACCGCCAAGCCGGATCGGGAGCACCTGTAAAATGAAATGTCCCGCGTGCACAACCAGCGGGAGATTTTGTTCTTAACTTAAAGATCCAGTTCAGGAATTCAGTCGGCTGAGCGATCGACGATCAACTCAAGTTTGCCGGGCAAGAACGGTGCAGCACGTGGCTTGTAACGCAGCGTGTAACGAAACCCGGCATTGCACTCCAGCGCACGAGCGATCTTGTTGGCCCCAAAAGGCCAACGGATGGGTTCGTGACTAATCCGAATTCCGTGCATGCCAGCAGGCAACGTGAAGCTTTGCGGCGCGTCCCAGCGAAGGAATACGGCGTTCTCATCGATCGCTGCGGAAATTGGAGCGCCGCTTAGGCCAAGTACTCCCACGCACTCCAACACCAACGTGGCATTGCGAGCAGCCACCATTAGTTCGCGGAGCCAGGCTGCGATACGGGGGCAGCAACAGGTGCCGTTGGTGCTGCGACGGGCGCATCGCCAAGACCAAGCTGAGCCTTAATTTGGCTCAAGCGAGCCTGAGCATCAGTATTGAGACTGGCCTGTTCAACTTCAAGCATGCGGGCCTCAACGGTGCCTCCCTGGATTTCTGCGTTGCCCATTGCCTTGGCGTAACGCTCTTCTATCTTCTTTTGCACCTCATCGAGGGTGGGAACATCGTCGCCTACGGTTTCGGTGAGTTGACCCATGGTCTTGTTCAACTGTTCCTGCATCTTGGCCTGATCGAGTTGGCTGAGCATCTTTTGCTTGTCGGCCAACCGCTTTTGAATCTGCGTTGACGACTGCATGACCGCGGCCTTGGCCTGATCAGAAGCCTTGGTGGCCTGGAGCGACAATTGCTTAAGGCCTTCAACTTCGCCCTCAACGGCAATCAACCGGTTGGCGAAGGCCTCGGCGGTACGGGTGTACTCGGTTGCCTTGGCAACGTCACCCCGCTTGCCCGCCTCGTCAGCCATAATTACTGCTTGACGCGCCGAGGAGTTCAACTTCTCAAGTTCCTCAAGCTTGCGTGACATTTGCATTTCGGACTGTTTTTGATTTGCGATCACATTGGCGGCTTGTTCTTTTAAGCGTTTGTGCTGTTCTTGAGATTCCATGATCGCCTGTTCGAGTTGAACCTTGGGATCTGCTTTCGCGTTGAACTTACCGGTAAGAGCAGCGGTGATGTAGGCCGACATACGACGAATGAGCTTGAGCATGAAACGCAGATTAGCGGTGCTTTGAGGGGGTGTGGGGAGTGTCGGCCAACTTTGCCCTGAGAAACCCCTGGGTTCTTGGGGGATTGTTCAGGGTCTTGCGCAAAAACCGTTCCCGTATGACCACTCAGCCTGTGCTCGTCGTTCCTGTTTGAGGAGATCCTTTAGCCAGCGCACCGGTTTCGTTCATGGCCTGACGCAACGCTTCCATGTCCACAATCACGTCATCGACGGCGGATCTTAACGTGTCGAGGCTCGGATCAGCATCAGAGGTTGCACTACTTGCAGAAAGCTCAATTCCCCGTGCCGCTAATTCGTCGAGTTTTCCGTCAAGTTCGCGAAGCCGATCTTCAAGCGAAGTTCGCTGTGCTGAAAGGCGAACAGCACTTTGTTGACGGGAAATTGCTGAATCCAAGCTCGACTGTAGCGAAAGCAGACGCTCGGGCGTTGCCTCCTTGACCGCCTCGGTGGCAGCACTCACCCTAAGGTTATTTTCTGTGATGTTGAAGGCTTTCAAAGCCCCATTCAACGTATGACCGTCCTTGGCAATAACCCATATTTCCTGCGCTGCCTCATTGACTCGCTCGCCGATGCTTTCGAGCCGGTCCCGCAACGGTCCCGAAGCGGTTGCGTCAACGGCCGTGGCAAATCGAGTGCGGGCCGATTGCGATGACTGCACATAGCGCCGCCAGGGCTCGCCAACCGCAAACGGGTCCACCCGATCCGATGAGGCGCGTTCAGTGGCTCGTTGACTATTGCTCTTCGATCTACGAAGTGACCAGAAGACCCCCGTCGCCCACGCGGCAACTCCACTCAGCAACCCAACCGCAGTTTGCCCCGAAGCGATAAGCGGGCCGCCGAGACCCAAACCCGCAGCCATTGCCCAAGGCGAAAGCAACGCACGGGCCAACCTTCGAGGCCCAAGCTTGGCAATGAGTTTCCCCGACCAGTCGTTGCTCATTTGCTTACCTTGTCGTCGGTTGACATCGCTGGGATCCTCAACGCTGCCGGTGACGAAGCTGCCGCATTTTCTATGGCCAGTCTCGGTTCGGGTTTAGGAGCCTGCTGGGTGATTTCGTCAAGTATTCCCCCGATGTTGGCTGGTTCTTCAGCTGTCGTTGTGGGTTCGGATTGGTTCGCTGGCTCAACTTTTGCTGGGGTTTCGATTGGGCCCGGTGCTGCAGAGGTGGCAGTCTCGAGGTCGCCCGGTTTGGCAATGTAGCCGGGAATATCTGTGGGCTCAAGGGCGAGAAGCTCCGCGTCGGTAAGGGTGGGCGAATCGGGAGGACGGCTCATGAGTCTCGACGCTTGGGCCGCAATCGAATGCTCAAACAAATTGCGCGCCACGCGTCCGTTCCCGAAGCCTTTGCTGCGATTCTGCGAGGCGAAAAACTCGGCAATGGCTTTGGACGCAGCGGCGGTTGGCTCGTAACGGTTCTTCTTGCAGAGCGTGGCGAAGATCGAAACGAGTTCGTCGTTGGAGTAGTCCTCGAACCGGATGGTTTTGGGGAAGCGCGAACGCAAGCCGGGATTGGCATCAATGAACTCGGTCATTTCGTCGGGGTAGCCCGCGGCAATCACGACAACGGTTTCTCGCCGGTCTTCGATGAGTTTCACCAGCGTGTCAATAGCCTCACGGCCGAAATCGCGTTCCCCGCCACGGGCCAACGCGTAAGCCTCGTCGATCAGCAGCACGCCGCCATCGGCCTCATCGAAGCGTTCGGTGACTTTGAGCGCGGTTTGCCCAACGAACCCCGCCACCAGCCCTGCTCGATCCGATTCGACGAGATGACCACGTTCCACAACACCCAAGGTGCGGTAGATCCTGGCCAACAGGCGAGCGACCGTAGTTTTGCCCGTGCCCGGATTGCCCGTAAAAACCAGGTGACGGCTGCTGTCGACAATTGGCAACTTACGTTCTTTTCGAAGCTTCACAATTTGGAGCAAATTTGCCACCAACTTGACCTCTGCCTTTACTGCCGCCAAACCAATCAAGGCATCGAGTTCTGCCAACAAATCGTGTAGGTCTTCTGGTGGCGGTAAGGGCAGCGGTTCAGGTTTCGCGGCTTGTGCTGTTGCTCTAGCTGAGGTTGAGGTTGTTGAGGTTGAGGTTGAGGTTGAGGTTGAGGTTGCAGACCCGTTCGATCCCCCCGCTCGCTGTTTGGTGGCTCCAACGATAATTTCTTTGGGAACTCCTCTCCCGTCAAGCGTGCCGACGAGCATGGTGCGGAATTCGTCTAGGGCCCGTAGTTCGGTTTCCGTGGGACGTGCGTCAAGTGCAACGACCAATTGCGACAAATCCATAGCTCCGCGGTAATAGGTCCACCCGTCGTTTGTACCGCCGGCTGAATCTGCAGACACCAAGAGATCAAACAACGCTGATGGAGAGTTCAGCCAAGTTTTTTTGCCCACTAGGAGCCCAGCCCGGCGCACATCTTCGGGAGAGGCCAACGCCAATTGTGTGGGAAATCGACCGCCAAACGCTTCGAGCAGAGCCCACAATTCATCGTCGGTATGGCGACCATCAGCGTCAGCGATGGCGCAGCACAAAGCAAATGCCTCAAGCCCAAGATCTTCTATCGCCCTGCCCTGGGTACGCCCAGCCTTGATATACAGGGCGCCTAGGGGCTCCCGCAGACCGTCGACGAACGCTTCGACGACATCGTTAAGAAGCATTCGTTTCATTCCCGGAATGCTCTCACGAGAAGTAAAGGCTCGGGCGAACCCTTTTGCCCTAAAGATGGAACGAGAAAGGGTTTCCCTCGAAAACCAAAGCACAGATCCTGGTTGTGTAAAGCTGAGATCACGAGGGTGACGGCCGTCACCGGATAGCATTGTTGCCCTTGGACTGAACAGAATCAAAGAGTGGGATGGAATCCAGCGTCCAGTTTGGAAACTTGGTGTCCGCTCAATGTAAGTTTCGCCACCACGAATTTTGGTTCAGTTTCTACAGTGCCACGCCAACCCAGGAGAAACAACACATGAAAAAATCAACCGCGATGGGCCTTTCGCTCGTAGCAGCTGCACTTGTCGCACTGCCTGCACTGCCCGCTTCCGCTGCCGTCAAGCCAGGCCAAGCATGCGCCAAACTTGGTGCAGTAAAGGACGGCTTCAAGTGCGTCAAGAAGGGCACCAAGCGCGTCTACGCCCCAGCCGCCGCCCCTACAACGATCGCTGCTGCACCAGCCGCTGGTGCCGCCGCTCCCGCCGCTACGGTTGCGGCTGCTCCCGCAGGCCTTCAAAACGTCCCAGGCTTCGACGGGAAGACCATTACTATTGGCTACCTCGGCAACGTATCGGTGAACTCCCAGTTCCCTGCCAGCGCTAGCTTTGCTACGGGTGGCAAGGCCCTCACCGCGGGCTTCAATGCCTACATCGACCGAATCAATAGTGCCGGTGGCGTTGGCGGCAAGTACCCAATCAAGGTGCTCTTCAAAGAGACCTACTACACGCCTTCAGAGGTTGCGAAGGGTTACGCCGAAGTTAAGAACCAAGTTGTCATGATTGGTCAGATTTACGGAACGCCAGGAACGCAAACGCTTGTGAAGTCACTGGCTGACGACGGCCTGGTTGCTTCCCCAATCTCGCTTGATGCTGCTTGGGTGAATAATCCAAACATCTTGCCGATTGGCTCCACCTACCAAAAGCAAGCCATAAACGTCATCGACTACGCCGTGAAAGAACAAGGCGCTGCCACCAAGACCTGGTGTTCGCTCGCCCTCGCCAACAACGCTTATGGTGACGCTGGCGAAGAAGGTTTCAAGATTGCCGCCAAGGCACTCAACCTCAAAGTTGGCGTTCTGATTAAGACCTCAACCGCCCCAGCACAAGCTCAGGCGTTGAAAGATGCCAAGTGTGAATGGGTTCACGCCACGATCTCCGGCGAAGCGCAAATGTCACCGCTCTTGGCAGAGACCGCCAAGCTTGACTACTTCCCGTTCATCACAGGTAACTCCCCATCGGCAGCTTCGGGCTCAGTAACTCCTGCCAACTCGGCTCAGTACGCCAAGCAAGTCTTCATTGCCGCCGATGGCGTGCAGTGGGGCGATGAGTCCATTCCCGGCATGAAGAAGCACATTGCTGACTTGGCCAAGAACGCTCCAGAGCAAATTGGTACGCCGAACCCAGCAACAGAATGGGGTTATGCCAACGCCATCGGTGTTGTCGCACTGCTCAACAAGGCTGTTGCGAACGGGGACTTGAGCAAGCCTGGAATCTTGAAGGCCCTCGGCACTCTTGGACCCGTCAACTTTGAAGGAATCTACCCAGCATGGAACTTCATTGAGCCAGCAAAGCGTGTTGCTTCCAGCCAAACCTATATTTACAGCATCGACATCTCGACCCGTGGTGCGCTGAAGTTGATTAAGCCTTACGAATCAGCACTTGCCAAATCGCTGTAAACCTTCTGTAACCTTCTGTAACTTTTTGTAAACCTTCTGTAACTTTTTACTAACCTCTACAAGAGAAATTCAGGACTGTGGCCAACCTAACTGCGCCCCAGCCCGCATCATCTGGTAGCCCCTCCGTAGGCGATATTTTGGCGGTTGAAAACGCTGAAGTCGTCTACGGCGGGGCAATCCAGGTCTTGCGCGGCGTAAGCCTTCGTGTTCCCACTGGCGGTGTTGTTGCCATTCTTGGCGCCAACGGAGCTGGAAAAACAACCATGTTGAGGGCTATTTCCGGCCTCCTTGGTTATCACGGAGGAAAAGTCACATCCGGAACGGTTCGCTTCGACGGTGCTGATGTGACCGGCGCCGATGCTTCCTCGCTGGTTCGCGGTGGACTTGCACAGGTCATGGAAGGCCGTCGGATTTTTGCCGAGCTCAGTGTTGATGAGAATCTCAAAACTGGTGCGTACACGCGGAAAGACAAAGCGGAAATTGCTACCTCCTATGACCGAGTCATGGAACTTTTTCCACGGTTGCAAGAACGTCACAAACAAATCGCCGGCTACATGTCCGGTGGTGAGCAACAAATGTTGGCCATCGCCCGCGCGCTCATGGCGAACCCCCGGTTGTTGTTGCTCGACGAACCTTCCCTCGGACTGGCTCCGCTTATCGTTGAGCAAATTTTTCAGATTGTCCGAGAAATCAATGCAGCGGGAACCTCCGTGCTTATCGTTGAGCAAAACGCCACCATGGCGCTCAAGAATTCTGATTACGGCTACGTCATGGAAACAGGTCACGTGGCCAAAGAGGGGAAGTCAGCAGATTTACTGGTGGACCCTGAAGTGCAAGCGCTGTACCTCGGAGGCGAGTCTGCGCACACGTCGTTCCGAGATTTGAAGTCCTATCGGCGTAAGCGGGAGACGGAATGACAGTCCTCGGATTGAACGACAAGCTTGGTACTGATGCACGGTTCGCCGATCAAACCCCGATTGTCGTTGTAAAAGACATCACCATGCGCTTCGGAGGTGTGACCGCAATCAACGCAGTGGCCTTTGAGGTACAGCGCGGTGAATTGTTCGCTATCATCGGCCCAAACGGCGCTGGAAAGACCTCGATCCTCAATTGCCTCAATGCTGTGTATTCACCGCAAGAAGGTTCGATAAAAATTGAAGGCGTCGAGCTCATTGGCACCACGCCACCGTTCACCGTAAAGCAAGGCATAGCTCGCACCTTCCAAAACATTGGGTTGTTCAAAAATCTCGATGTGGTCTCGAACCTGATGTTGGGCCGTCACCACTTGATGAAGGGTGGATTCTTGGCCGGGTTGGCCTTCACGGGTGTGGCGAAACGTCAAGAAATAGTGCATCGCGAACACGTGGAATCGGTCATGGAACTCCTCGACCTAGACGTGTATCGGGGCATGCCCGTTGGTATGTTGCCCTACGGTGTGCAAAAGCGCATGGAACTTGCCCGGGCACTTTGCATGGAACCAAAGCTGTTGTTGCTCGATGAACCCGTAGCTGGCATGAACGCCACCGAGACCGAAGACATGGCTCGTTACATCCTCGAAATCAAGAACGAACTTGGCATTTCGATCGTGTTGATCGAGCACGACATGCACATGGTCATGGACGTCGCCGATCGCATTATGGTGCTCGACTTTGGGCAGAAAATTGCCGAAGGTCTCCCGAAAGAAATCAAGTCCGACCCCCGGGTGATTGAAGCGTATCTGGGGGCAAGCGCATGAGCTCCGAAACGCTGCCCGGGCTGCTTGTGGCATCCGCCGCATCCGCTCCAAATGCAGTCGCACTACGGTTTTTTCGTCAGGGTAAATGGAATGACGTCACGCTCGCTCAGTTGCAGGAAAAGGCGGCCGCTATCGGTGCCGGTTTGAGTGCTCGTGGTGTGAAAGGCGGTGAAGTTGTGGCGGTTATCGCTGAAGACGGACCGCTCGCGCTCGCTGCTGAGCTAGGGGCACAGGGTATTGGGGCGGTTGTCCTCGCTTTGGATCCGGCTCTTAGCGCATCAGAGGTCGTTGCCAAAGTGACCGCAGCTGGAGTGGTGGCGGTCCTCGCCGGCGATCAAGAACAATTCGACAAGATCGACGAATCCCGAGCGGAATTGCCTTCCGTACGAATTGTTGCAGTCGACTCCACCCGAGGGCTTCGTGAACTCGAACGCCTGGACCGTGACGATCGAGATCGTACTCTGACCGTTGCGCAACTTGGAGTCGATGCATCGGTCGCCGGTTGGGTTTCTGCTGTCGCTGCCCTCTCTTCGACCACTGCGGCGCGAACCGATGGGACGCAACGCATGTCGCATGCATCGGCTCTCGAACAAGCGACCGCCATGGTCACACGGTTAGGTTTGACCAAGGCCGACGTGTTGTGTTCCTTACAGCCCATCGCCAATGCCACCGAGTTCGCTCTCGCCGTGGCTGGCCCGTTGATGAACGGGTCGGTGTTGCATTTCCGCGGGAGGGCGACACCGCAACAAGCGATGCGCCAGGTCCAGCCCACCGTGGTCTACGCCAATCCGCAATGGTTAGCCCGCATCTCTGCCGACACCGACGCCCAGGTTGCGCGGGCGACGGGTCTCAAGAAGTTCGCCCTCGCAAGGGGACTCAAGCGCAAGCCTGCCGGAACGGTGCTTTCTTCCGGACGTCAGCTCAATGTGCTCCGTCTCGGTGGCTTGGTTGCTGGTGCGGCTGTGTTGGCGATGTTTGCGTTGAGCGCCAGCGGGAACGATGTGGTTCGCGTTGGCGTGGCGTTACTCATTGCGTTGTTCGCCGGCTTCATGCTGTTGTCTGCCGGACATGGTGTTGCTGGTCCAATTCGTCGGCGTTATGGACTAATGCGATGCCGGGCCGTCCTCTCCTCTCAGGGCACAAGTCTTCCCGGAGCGGATCTGCTCGGTGCACTGCAGGTACCCCTACTCGACGCTGCACAGGAGGCCACGTTATGAGCCAATTTCTGAACGGCTTGGTTGCCGGAATTTCCTTTGGTGGGATCATTGCGTTGATCGCCCTGGGGTACGTAATTATCTACCGAGCTACGCACACGTTGAATTTCGCCCAGGGGGCGCTTCTCACCCTGGGGGCTTACGTCGCCTATTGGTTAAGCGGGCCGATTGAGGGCATCAAGTTTGTTAATCCACCGTCGCTTCTGCGTCTCCCGCTGTTTGTTGCCGGGTTGATCTCCATGATGATTCTCGCCGGGCTTGGTTGGCTTATCGAACGACTCGTAGTGCGACGGTTCCGTGGGCAACCGGTGTTTGCTGTCATCATGGCCACGCTTGGGGTTGCCATCATTTTGGGTCAGTTCATGATCGCCGTTTGGAACACTATCGGCGTGAGCCTCGATACTCCGTTTGATTCGCAGAAGCCGTGGGTTGACTTCGGCCCGGTTCGTATTAGCCAAATCGACTTGGTGACCCTTGGCGCTGTGAGCGTCATCACCGTGCTGTTTTTCTTTGTGTTCCAACGCTCAAAGTTGGGAACCGCCATGAAAGCTACGGCGTATGACCAAGAAGCAGCAATAGCCCAGGGCATTAGCCCGAGTGTGATTTTTGGCGCCTCGTGGGCTATCTCTGCCGCCCTCGCTGCACTTGCCGGAGTGTTGCTGGCCAGTGGTGCAGGTAGCAATAGCCCACAGGTGAGTCCAAGTTTGGCGGCGATTGCCTTCCTTGGATTTCCCGCCATTGTATTAGGTGGTGTGGATTCTCCGGGTGGTGCAGTACTTGGTGGCCTCATCATCGGAATCGTGTGGAACTTGTTTGCCACGTATGACTCCCAGGTGCACGATGTCTTGCACCTTGGTCATGATTTCTACCAAGTTGCACCATTCGTGCTCATGATCATCGTGTTGTTGGTTCGTCCTGCAGGTTTGTTTGGTACCAAAGAAGTTCGGAGAGTTTGATGTCGGGTGGACTATTGACGCTGCTGTTCTTGGCAGTTGTGGCTGCGGGGTTGGTCCTTTGGGCCCGCCGCGATCTGGCCAACCCTCTCGTGGTTAACTACGCCCAGGAACATCGACGGTTCCGAACGTTGGGTTCGAAGGTTGGGTTGAGCCTCTTTGCGTTGTTACTCGTGAGTGCACCGGTTGGGTTCTCTTGGATTGGGGTTGGCAAAGCACACCTGCCCCACGCGTTGCTTCCTGGTTTGCCCTTGAACGAAAAGTGGCTGTACGTGGGAATTTTGGCGGCGGTGTACACCATTGGTGCGATCGGTATGAACTTGCTGATCGGGAACACCGGCCAGGTTTCGCT
>JAYUVJ010000085.1:0-6584 GCA_043754155.1 Acidimicrobiia bacterium | reverse complement strand
CTATTGCGTGGGATCGGCGCAGCAATGCGAGACGGATTGAACGGCCTTGTCTTCGCCGATGGTCGGGCCACCACATCGTTTGGGTTAGCGGCAAGGGCTGCCGCTGCCCAGAATCCGGAACATGCCCTCACCTTTGGATGGTGGGCAGCACTGTGCGATCGGCATCCAGGCGATGGGGGAATTGCTGTGGCCACGCTTCTGCATTGCGTTCGCCTGCTACCCGGGCAGGCGTTGTACTTAGGCGCAGGAAATATGCATGCGTATCTTTCCGGAGTGGGTATTGAGATTATGGCTAACTCCGACAACGTGTTGCGAGGTGGGCTTACCCCGAAGCATGTCGACATTCCAGAGTTGCTCGGCGTGACTAACGCTGTTGCGGGACCGTTACCGCTCGTGCTGCCCGTTGACGTGTCGTCGCAGATTTTCAGCTTCATAGACGGGCCTTCGAAGTTACCTGTCGATGCTGCGGGTTGGTCCTGTGAAGAATGGCCGGTTCCCGTGGATGACTTTCGACTGTTGCGGGCCAGCGGGCATTCAACCGATCCACACAACGTGTCGATCCAAGCCAGACCGCTCATTGCCCTGTGTACTGAAGGTGAAATTCGCCTTCAGCAGGGCGATGACGGCGTCAGCCTAAGCCGAGGACAATCTGCCATCGCCGGTAATTCCGAACACCTTCTGTCTCTCTCGGGCACGGGAACAGTGTTCTTGGCGACTGCGGGATTGGCCCGCTAGCGAACTTCGCGCCTCCCTCTCCACCGATCTGGCATATTTCTGCCTGAAATCGGGCAGAATAGTTGCTATCGACGCATCTGAGGCTCAGAATCAATCTTCGATGCCGGCTATCAGCCCAATCGATGATCTTTTGGACCACTTAGTTCGCACCACGGCACTCAGCCGGGACCAAGCCATGAGAATCGTCGCCGAGGTACTCACCTACTTCGACGAGCCGCTCGAAAGCTTTGTACGGCGCCGTCATCGAGAACTGCAAGCCGACGGACTGGCCAACGCAGCGATTTACCAAAGGATTCGCCACGATCTCAAGTTTTGGCGAGTGGCGGCACCGGAAACTTCGGAACGCCAAATCCGTCGAATCATTTATGGCTAAGTCAACTGCGAAGTTGGCCCTCAAACTCCAGGAGTAATCATGTGCGGAATCGTTGGCTACATCGGAGCTAAAGATGCAGCGCCGATTTTGATGGAAGGTCTAGCCCGGGTTGAGTATCGCGGGTACGACTCGGCGGGCATCGCCCTCATCGGCACCAAAGGTCTCAATGTGTTCAAGAAAAAGGGCAAGCTCCGCGAACTCGAATCGATACTGCCAAAGAAACTTGGCGGTCGCGTTGGAATTGGTCATACCCGTTGGGCCACCCATGGCGAACCTTCCGATGCAAATGCCCATCCCCACATCAGCGGCACCGTGGCATTGATCCACAACGGCATTATCGAAAACGCCGCGGAGTTCCGAGCAAAATTGGAAGCAAACGGAGTGGAGTTCTCCAGCGAAACCGACACCGAGGTATTGGCCCACCTGGTGAGTGCTAAGCGCGCAGAGGGTCACAGTTTGGAGGATGCGCTTCGCCTCACCTTGGCCGACGTAGAAGGCACCTACGGCATTGCCGTGATCGACACCACCCAGCCCGATCGCATCGTCGTGGCCCGCAATGGCTCCCCCGTCATCGTGGGGATTGGTGAACACGAGATGCTGGTGGGTTCCGATGTAAGTGCGATGGTGCGCTATACCAAACAGGTCATCCCGCTCGATGATGGCGAAATGGCTGTCCTCCATGCTGATGGATATCGCACGTTTGCCCTCGATGCCACACCCACCCGTAAACGCGTGTTGGACGTCAACTGGGATATCGAACAGCTCGATCGTGGTGGCTACGCACACTTCATGGCCAAGGAAATTCACGAACAGCCCATTGCCATTGAACGGGCCTTGAGTGGACGACTCGATGATCGGTTTGGTACGGCCAAGCTTGGCGGGGTGACGCTGTCTGCTCGTGAGTTGCTCGATATTCGCAGAGTCAAATTCATTGGCTGTGGGTCAGCGTTTTCTGCCGGTCTAGTTGGCGCCCAAATGATCGAAGCTCTGGCGCGTATACCGGCAGACGCAGAATCAGCTAGTGAGTTTCGCTACCGTAACCCCGTCATTGAGCGCGATGTTTTGTATGTTGCGGTGAGTCAATCGGGCGAAACGGCCGACACGTTGGCTGCGGTGCACGAGATCAAACGCAAAGGCGGGCAGGTGCTGGCCGTGGTGAACGTGGTGGGCTCAACCATTGCGCGCGAATGCGACGGTATTTACATGCATGCTGGCCCTGAAGTAAGTGTGGCCTCTACCAAAGTTGTTACTTCAATGATGGTGTCCTTTGCGCTCCTTGCCTTGCATCTTGGTCGAGTACGCGATCTTGGCCCAGCTGACGGGAAGCGAATCGTCGAGGGGCTGCGCGCACTTCCCGATGCGGTTCGTTCCGTATTGACCATGGAGTCGGCTATAGAGAAAATCGCAAAACAATACGCACACGTTCCTTCTATGTTCTTCCTCGGCCGGAATACAGGGTTTCCAATTGCACTCGAAGGGGCACTGAAACTCAAAGAGATCAGCTACATCCATGCCGAGGCTTATGCCGCCTCCGAACTTAAGCACGGACCCATTGCCTTGATCAGCGAAACGTTTCCCACCGTAGTCATACTGCTCAATGATGATTTGTTTGAAAAGAACCTGTCATCTATTCAGCAGGTACGTGCACGTAAGGGTCCGGTGATAGCCATAACTCAACGCCCACTTGACCCAGCGCTCGCCGATCATGTTGTGCATATCCCCACCGTTACGCCAGAGCTCAACCCCATCGTGGCCAACGTGGCCCTGCAGCTCTTTGCCTATCACGCAGCCATCGCCCTTGGTCGTGACGTCGATCAGCCCCGCAACCTCGCCAAGAGCGTCACCGTCGAATAGTGGGGTCGAATCAGAGGGAATTCGGTTGTTCAAACACGGTTTGGTAAACACGAAAGAAGCCCTCCGAGCGCTGAAACGTCAAATCTCCGACGTTGTGCATCGCACCAGGACCTCAGACGCGAAACGAGTTCGGGTGGGTCCGGGAGGACACCCAGGAACGACTCTGATTCCAGCGTGACCGACCTCGCATCCTGAAACGATCAGCTCTTCGAAAAAGTCACTTCCCGGACCCGACCACAACACTACGACCACTCGACCCCGCGCACAACCGACACGTTTCACTCTCAAGAATCGCTAGGTGAAAGTTCTGCAGGATCTGGATGCGACACGCCACTGAGATGCGCAGTTGGCATGTCATGGGCTGTTGCTCGATCCCAAGCTCGTGATGCCGAGTTGTTCGAAATCAACAGACGCACTTGCCCAGCAATCCTGCGAGCCAAAAACGCGTCTATGACCGCTTCAGCGTTGGCACCGCCATGTGAAGCAAACAGCGCCATCCGAACTGGAGAATCCACGCCCGGCACTCGCGACGTGAAGCGCTAAACCTCGATCATCACAGTAAAGGGGCCGTCGTTGATGAGTTCTACAGCCATGTCGGTGCGGAATCTTCCGGTGGCAACGGTGGCGCCAAGAGTTCGCAATTCGGCCACAACCGCATCGATCAAGGGTTCGGCGCGTTCGGGGCGAGCAGCGGCGATCCATGAGGGGCGACGGCCGGCAGACGTGTCACCATACAAAGTGAACTGGCTAACGATCAGCACTTCGCCGCTGGTTTCGGCGACCGAGAGGTTGGGAACACCGTTGGCATCGTCGAACAGTCGAAGGTGCCAAATCTTCGCTGCAACTTTTTTGGCCACGGCCAAATCATCGTTATGCGTAACGCCGACGAGCACGCACAATCCCGCGCCAATTACACCAACTACCTCATCGCCGACGGTGACGCTGGCCGAGCGAACCCTCTGAACCAATGCGCGCATAGTGAATCGAAGCTCAGGTAGTGCTTACGCCACAGTCGGCGGGCACGCAAACGTACCGTCGACAGAAGGCAAAAACATATGCGTACGAATCACTGAACAAACAGCCAAGGTACCGTAGAGGTGAGGGAACCGCTCGTCGTTGGTGCTTACTTCGTAGCGAAGATCCTCTAGTGCGGATTCATCAACTTCGAGCAGGATCAAGTCGCCGCGGCCCAGATAATACCGATTGGCCGTGGCGACGAACTGTGCCCGCGTGGAGAGATGAATAAAGCCTTCAGCATCGAGACTCGGAACACGGTATTCACCCGATGCTTGGGCTGCATCCCAAAATGGTTGCTCGGCGATATGGAACAAGACCGACATGTCCGCTCAACCTGCGTTCACAGGAATACGGGTCTTATGCCGAGGTTTGGCCACAATCTCCAGCAGCTCACCCTTCAAAAAGAACGGCGCACAATAGACAATTCGCACGTCCGCAAAGGTTCCAGCAGGAAGGGCTCGCTGCACACCATCGGCAGAAACGTAAGGAAAGTGGACAAGCTTGTTTTGTGGTGTGCGACCACTGGTCATCATGGGATCACGTTTCGATGGGCCTTCAACCAAAACCCGCTCAATCAAACCTAAGCGCGCCTCATGATGCACATGCGCGCTGCGATCAATGACCAACTTCAGACGAGCAAACCTCTCGTTAATGACGTCCTCGGGCACGAACCGATCGGTCATGTCAAAGGCTGCGGTACCTGGACGGGGCGAGAAAATGTACATGTACGCGTTGTCGTATTGCGCCGCGGCAGCTACCGCCATGGTTTGCTCAAAGTCTTCGTTGGTCTCGCCTGGGAAGCCCACAATGATATCGGTGGTAACGGCCAAATCTGGAATGAGCGAACGAGCCTCGGCCAACTTTTCCAGGTACCGCTCCGCCGTATACCCACGGTGCATGGCGGCCAGAATCGTGTCGCTGCCGGATTGCAACGGGAAGTGCAGATGAGGCATGACCTTTGGTGTGGCAGCCATGGCCTCGAAGGTCTCTGTACGCATATCTTTTGGATGCGGAGAGATGTACCGAACTCGTTCAATGCCAGGAACTTTCGCCACGGTTCGGAGCAAATCCGAGAAGAGCGGACGAGCTCGCGGTCCGCGTTCGTCGGCAGCCCAAAGTGGACCGCACGCACTTGCTGCTTCGGGATCAGCAAAGGAGTCACGCCATTTAGAGGTGAGGTCGCGCCCATACGAGTTGACATTTTGGCCCAGCAACGTGATCTCCGTGGTTCCAGCATCGGCCAACATCACGGCTTCGGCGTGAATGTCTGCGAACGTGCGACTAATTTCTTCGCCACGCACAGAAGGAACTATGCAGAACGCACACGAGTTATCGCAGCCCACCTGGATCGTCACCCAGGCCGACCATTCCTCTTCCCGGCGGACCGGCAGGGCGCTGGGGAACAGTTCGGATTCGGCCAGAATTTCCATGACCGGGCCGCTCAACCGTGCCTTTCGAAGGAGTTCCGCGGCTCGATGAACATTGTGGGTTCCAAACACCACATCAACCCATGGCGCCCGCTTCTGGATCGCTTCCTGATCCTTCTGGGCCTGGCATCCAGCCACCACAATCTGCAAATCCGGGCGCACGTCTTTGAGCTTCTTGATCTGCCCAAGATTTCCGTATAGTCGATTGTCGGCATTTTCACGGATCGTGCACGTGTTGTAAACCACCACATCGGCCTCTTCATCATTCTCAACCCGGGTAAGCCCATCGGCCTCTAACAACCCTGAAATTCGCTCACTGTCGTGCTCATTCATCTGACACCCATAGGTATGAACGATGTAGGTCTTCGAAGTTCCGTCCCTAGATCCCGACGTCGTTTCAAACTTCTTCGGTTCCAAATCGTTCAGGATCACATCGTTCGGCATCAATTGGTTCGCCGCCACCGCCTCATTCGCAGCTCCATCATTCCGAGCCACGCCCAGCACGGCGCTATCGATCTTCTTACTCCCATCTCCAACGCCGTTCACGGTTGGGTCTTGGGCGCCTGGACCCGAGGGATGTCGATTCACCCTTCTAATCTAGCGTCCACCTGTGAAATCGAGTCCCACACCGGCGAACCCGCCTGATCCCTGCCCCAACTCCGCCCAGCTCACGATTCTGACAGTCTCACCGTCTCGACAGTGTGTCCACACCTCAGTGTTCTAACTCGGTCGGCGCCACGCTCCCTCATGCTGCAACGACCGGCCCGAAGAACGGATTGGCAATTCGAATCAGGGAACTCAACCCGAGATGAAATGGTTCTTTCGAACTAGTAAGTTGACACTGTTTCCGTCAGTCGCCGCTCTCCACAGCATTGACCGACATCACCACCAGTAAACGAGGAAATCTATGAATATCCCACCCATTGGCGAACTACGGGAGCTTTTCGAAAAGCTCAAATCTGGCGATATCGGCTGGTTCAAAGAAGCATTCACCTCCGGCAAGCTTGCGTGGTTGAAGGACAAACTGCCCGGAGCCGGTTATGACCAACTCGGAGAAAAAATCGCAGCTGGCGACATCGGCCACGTCAAGTCGACCCTCGGCGGTCTCGACATCCCAGGCGTCGACTTCAAGAACCTGGGTGGAGCGGCCACAGCTGCGGTTGGTGGCGCCGCTGCTG
>JAYUVJ010000084.1:0-12092 GCA_043754155.1 Acidimicrobiia bacterium | reverse complement strand
GACACGGGTGACTTCATCATTATCGTCAACGCCGACAAGGTCTACTTGAACCAAAAGAAGGCCGGCGAGAAGCTTTACCAAAAGTACTCCGGTTACCCGGGTGGCCTCAAGAGCCGTTCCTACGCTGAGTTGTTGGACACCAAGCCAGAAGAAATGATCCGCATCACGGTTCGAGGCATGCTTCCAAAGAACACCCTTGGTCGCCAGCAGTTGAGCAAATTGAAGGTGTATTCCGGCCCCACGCATCCCCATGGCGCGCAGGGTCCTGTAAAGCTCGAACTCCCACAGGCCCGCAAGGCCTCCTGATACCGGATTTGTTAGGAGCAACCGTGTCTAAGCCTCTCGTTCAAACCACCGGCCGCCGCAAGCGTGCCATCGCCCGAGTCAGCCTCCGTGCTGGCACCGGCAAAATCACTATCAACGGCCGCACCCTTGAGGAGTACATCCCTTCAGAGTTGCTGCGCATGATCGCCGTTGAGCCACTTCGTCTTACCGAAACCCGTGAAACCTACGATGTTGACGTAACCATGGATGGCGGCGGAATATCCGGTCAAGCCGGCGCTTTGCGTCTCGGTATTGCCCGTGCACTTGTAGAGCTCGACCTTGAGCGTCGTCCAGCCCTTAAGAAGGCTGGCTTCATGACTCGTGACGATCGTAAGAAGGAATCGAAGAAGTACGGTCTCAAGAAGGCCCGTAAGGCTCCGCAGTACTCCAAGCGTTAGTCAGTTTCCGAATCAACCGGCGGTCTGCTTTTCGAGCGGGTCGCCGGTTTTTTCATTTCATAAGTTCTCGGCAGTGACCGAATTATTGCATCAGCCATCCTTAGGAGTTACATGTCGCTGCGTTTCGGAACCGATGGAGTACGTGGTTTGGCCAATGCCGAACTCACCCCGGAGCTCACCTTGGCCCTTGGCCGTGCTGCGGCTCGAGTCTTTGGTGCCACTGCGCCTGAAGGGAACCGTCCCCGAATGCTCATCGGTCGGGACACTCGTCAATCCGGTCCACTCCTCGCTGCTGCGCTCACCGCTGGTCTATGCGCCGAGGGCTTCGACGTGGTTGATCTGGGCGTGCTTCCTACACCCGGGGTGGCGTACGCGTCGGTGCTGGCCAACTGCCCGGCGGTGATGATCTCAGCGTCGCACAACCCCTTTGGTGACAACGGCATCAAGTTCTTCTCTGCTGGGGGACGAAAACTTCCTGATGAGGTGGAAGAACACATCGAAACCGAATTGGATCGACTTCTTGCGGTTTCTGCCGACGCAGCCGGTCATGACTCCGATGTGAAAATTGGCGCCGCGGTCGGGTCAATGATCAGCGACCCGACGGATTATGAAGGGCTGTACCGCGAGAACCTTTTGGGGGCTTTGGAAGGTCGTCGCCTTGATGGCTTGAAGGTGGTGCTTGATTGCGCGCACGGTGCCACGTCGCAGGTTGCCCCCGCGGTGTTCAGGGCCCTCGGTGCCGAAGTGACCGTTCTAGCCGACCAGCCTGATGGTCGCAATATTAATGAGCATTGCGGCTCTACCCACCCCGAAGCTCTCCAAGCTGCCGTTGTTGCGCATGGGGCCCACGCAGGGTTTGCCTTTGACGGTGATGCCGATCGTATGCTCGCAGTAGATCACACCGGAACGCTGGTCGATGGAGACCAACTTATGGGTATGACGGCGCTCGATTTGCGTAGCCGCGGACAGTTGCGTGAAGACACCCTTGTCGTGACGGTCATGAGCAATCTGGGCCTGAAAATCGCTATGCGCAAAGCTGGAATAAACCTGGTGGAAACCGCCGTTGGTGACCGATACGTGCTTGAAGCCCTCAATGCGGGAAGCTTCTCATTGGGCGGTGAACAATCCGGTCACATCATCCTCACCGACAGGGCTTCTACGGGCGACGGGACCTTAGCTGCGTTGGTTGTGGCCGATCTCATTTTGCGCTCCGGTGTGACCCTGGCTGAGCATGGCAACGTAATGACTCGTCTTCCCCAGGTCTTAAAGAACGTCAAAGACGTTGACAGGGCCCGGTTAGAAACGGCGACGGGATTGTGGGATGCGGTAAAGGCCGCGGAGGCCGAGTTGGGCGAAACCGGTCGAGTTCTGCTCCGCCCGAGCGGAACCGAACCCTTGGTTCGTGTGATGGTCGAAGCTCCGACAGCAGAAATTGCCCATGGCGTTTGTGACCGGTTGTGCGACGTGGTGAAAGCCGAATTGTCGCTGGCTTAACGTTGTTGTAAACAAGTTGCCAAACTCGACGGCTTGGTGCTTGGTTGGCTCAGGAACTTTGTCTCGATGGCGGGGCAGAAATCGTGTTTCAGGCGGTCGGGGCCAACAAGGTTTGGGTATTTACCTATAGCGACATGCCTCCGACCATTACCGCTGAAGCCGAAGGCGCCTTGGATGGAAAAAATCTTAGAACATCGATCTAGCTTCTGTATGCAGACGGTGGGCGGCTTGTGAGCTTTTATCTTCCGTTCAGGGATGGTTTGGGCGCTGAGGGTGAATGTGTACGGCACGAATTTGAAATGTCAAAAGATTCAGCTACCGGTTAAATAGAACTTCCATCGTTAAGTGCACAGACGGTGATGCCGAAGCTAACCATGTATGGACGTTCAACTACAGATTCCCGACATCTTGAGGCCGCCGTCGTCTCAAGCGGAACTGGACATTGATATTTGGTCCGTTGAAGACCTCTTCATGCGTCGAGCCGTGATTTTGGACCGGTCTACGACGGCTCGGATGGCTCAAGAACTTGGCCTTCACGGAAAGATTGTTCTCGAGGCCTTCGAACATCTTCGTGCCAGGCATTTTCTCGACGTGCTCAAACTCGAAGGTAACGTCTACCACTTCACGCTGACCGCAACGGGGCGGGAGTACGCACTTTCCAGCTCTGATCGTTGTTCCTACGCCGGCATAGCTCCGGTTTCGATGGATCTGTACACGACGGTGACGATGATGCTAAAGGCCGAAACGCGTGTGAATCACGCTGATGTGGTTCGTGAATTCAGTGATTTGGTGCTCAACAAGAAGATCATTGAACGCATCGGTCCTGCTTTCAGCGCTCAACAATCAATCTTCTTTTACGGGCCCTCTGGCACGGGCAAAACCAGTCTGGCTGAACGTCTGGTCAGGCTTTACAACGATTGGATCGTTGTGCCATATGCGATCGAAATTGATCGGCAGTTGATCAGTGTTTATGACCCCACGGTGCACAAGGCGGTTACCCCGCAGCCTCCTGGCTTCGACAAGCGTTGGGTCGTATGTGAACGTCCTTTTGTGATTGCCGGTGGCGAGCTTGACCTTTCGATGTTGCAGCTCAAGCGTGATCCAATCTCCAAGGTCTACGGTGCGCCCCTGCAAATGAAAGCCAATGGTGGCATCCTTCTGATCGACGACTTTGGTCGTCAAATGGTGCAACCGGGTGCCCTCCTCAACCGTTGGATTATTCCCTTGGAACGCCGTATTGACTTTCTAGCCCTCGACTCTGGCTTGAAATTTCAAGTGCCGTTTGAAGTGTTGGTGGTGTTCTCCACGAACATCGATCCAGCCAAACTCGGCGACGAAGCCTTCTTTCGACGTATCCAAAACAAGATCTTTATCGGTGCGACGTCTACTGAGGAGTTCGACGAAATCTTGACGAGAAGTGCGGCCCGTTTCGGTGTGGCCATGGACGAAGACTCGCATCAAATGGTTCGTTTGGTGTGCCGCGAATTCGGTCGAGGGCGAACATATCCTTCATACCCCGTGGACTTAGTAAAATTGGTGAAATCCATCTGCGAATACGAAGGATACCCGCTGGCGATTACTCGATCTGTGCTGTGGCGTGCCGCTGAGCTCTACTTCACCTCAGCAGCTGCGGTCGGGGAATGGCATTCCAGCATGGACCCAACTGAAGCCTTCACGAGCGCAAGCGCGGTTGCCTACCAAAACTGAGCCCAGCAATCGAAAGTTCAGGCACAAGCGAGGTTCGTATTCGTGGCCAGCTTCACCGTGATTGATTGTCTTTTCCGCTCTGGGATTTCAAGAAGCAAGCGGTGCACGACAAAATGTGCAGCAGCATCGTGATTCGTACCAAGTAGACCGACCTTCGGCCGACATGGATTAATCAGTAAGGGATTTGGCGAGTCTGAGAGTCGCCAGTGTGCCGGGGGCCGAAAGGCCGGCGAGGGCTACTTCGTAATCGGGGAGTTCATACACCTCGCCTGATTCGCAGATCATGATGAACCGGTCGAACGTGGCTAGGAAGGTGCGATCGTGGCTTACGGCGATAACTGTGCCTTCGAATCCGTCGAGTGCTTGTTCGAGGGACTCTGAAGAATCTACGTCGAGGTTGTCGGTGGGCTCATCGAGTAGCAGCACATTGTGGCCTTCAACTTCGAGACAGAGAATTTCTAAGCGCGCTTTCTGTCCACCCGAAAGGGTCTGAAAATCCTGACGTGCGTTGGCCCGCAAACCGTAACGAGCCAGGGCCTTCATGGACTTTTCGTCATCGAACACGCGATCACGGATGATGTCGAAGCATTCACGGCCAATGAAATCTGGTCGGTCGTTGATTTGCGTGAACACACCGATAGAGGTTCGAGGGCCGAACACAATGGTGCCGCGATCGGGAGTTTTGGTGCCGGCCAACGCGGCGAGCAAGTGCGATTTGCCGGTGCCGTTGGGGCCAATGAGCCCAATGCGTTCTCCATGATGGATCTCGTCGGTGAAGGGGAGAAATAGATCGCCCATCGACACATCGGTCATTTGTACAACTCGGCGGGCTGCGTCGGCACCACGAAGGTTCACGTAAATCTGCTGATTGGGAACCGGGGGAGGAGGAGGACCGGCGGCGACGAACTTTTCCCAACGAGTCTCCGCCCCGTTGGCTTTGGTGGCGTTTTTGAAGTTCTGCGCAGCGCGTTGTTTCATGATTTTCATGTGATGAAACAACCGACGTTCTTCATCGTTCCAACGCTTCAAATCGTCTCCCAGTAAGGCTTGGCGTTTGTCACGGGCCTCACCGAAAGTTTTGTATGACTCGCCATGGACCCAGCAACCTGAACCCTCGATGGCAATGATTTTGTTGGTGCAACGTTCCAACAGGGTGCGGTCGTGGCTCACCATGAGAATGGTGGACTTGCAGTTTTTGATGGCTTCTTCAAGCCACACGCGGGTGGGAATGTCGAGGTAGTTATCGGGCTCGTCGAGCAGCAACGTATCGGCACCGGAGCTGAGCAGTAAATCGAGTACCAAGCGTTTGCGTTCACCACCCGAAAGTTCGCTTACTAAACGTGTGGCGAAATCTTTGATCGGGGTTTTCACACTGCGCTTGGCTGCCGCTTCCCAACGGTCCTCCAGTTGGTAGCCACCGAGATCACTCCATACGTTGAGTGCTGCGGCATAGGCCATCCCGTCGCCTTCGCCTGCGTTCATGGCCTTCTCGGTTTCGAGCAGATTACGGCCCGCTTTGCGAAGTTCCGGTGGTGCCACTTCGATCAGCATCTCGCGGAGCGTGTCGGTTGGACGGGACATGCCGACGTCTTGGGTCATGGTGAGCACGTTGCCGCGAATGGAAAGCTCACCGTCGTCGGGCTCAAGCTCGCCGCTGAGGATGCGCAGAATCGTCGATTTGCCCACACCATTGGGGCCCACCAGCGCGGCATGCTCGCCGGGGCTAACTCCGAAGTTGACGCCGAAGAACAGCGAATCCCGTCCGGGCGGTGCGTATTCAAGTTCAGAAACCGAGATGCTGCTCACGCCCACGATTGTTACCGATGAACCCGCTCTATCCGGACCGTCGGTGTGTAATTGGTTGGCTGTCGTTGATCGGTTCGGAACAAATGTCGGCCCTTCAGCCTGTTTTTCTCATTCGCAATGAGAAAAACTGCGATCGCGGGCGACATTTGCTGTTCAACAGCCTCGAAAGACCAGGAGCCACAACGATTTCAGGGCTGGTGGCGTAGTCTTTGAGGGCTATGGCTACCGCAACAGTGAAAACGCTCGCCCCCAAGACCCGTGTGGTCGCAACCGTTGACATGAAAGGCGTTCCCCTTGGGACGACCGGCAAGGTCATCTTCGTGCAGGGGCTCAGCTGGATCCGCTACTGGGTGCTGTTCGACAATGGCGTTCGGGTAGGCACGCTGGATCGCTCGAAGCTGGCTACCCTCGCCGACTGGGAAAATAAGGCCGACGCTTCCGCCGAGGTCGTTGCCTTGTCTGGAGGAGGAGCCGTTGCTGCTGCCTCAGGCCAAAGTGGAGCAGGTGCTGGCGAATCCGTCGGCGGTGTTCCGGCACATCTTTTGGAAAAGTCCAAAGCCGCTCGTGCTCGTTGGGCTGCCAAAAGTGCGGGCTGACACTATCGGCCCCAGGGTCGAATTGGGGATTTAACCCCGATTCGATTACCCCATGCGGTTTTGTGGGTTTCCTTGTTGCACGACCAACGACTTTCGGTAAAAAAGTTTCGGTCACCCTCAACCCGCACCACGGTTTACGCCGATAGCGTTCTCACTATGTGTGGAATCGTTGCCGTTACCGGTGCCAAACCGGCCCTCCCAATTCTCCTGAACGGCCTCTCACGGCTTGAATATCGCGGCTATGACTCCGCCGGTGTGGTTCTGCAGCAGGATGGCCTGTGGATGGAAAAAAAGGCCGGCAAACTGGCCAATCTTCTCGGTTCACTTGATCATGCTCCCGATGGCCCTCTCGCCGGTATTGGCCACACCCGTTGGGCTACTCACGGTAAACCGGTTGACCACAATGCCCATCCCCACGCTGATCGTTCGGGCAAGTTGGCCATCGTGCATAACGGCATCATCGAAAACTATGTGGAGTTACGAAATGCACTTATTGCCAAGGGTTCAGTGTTCATTTCCGAAACTGACACTGAAGTGCTCGCACACGTCATTGGCGACGAAATGGCTACCGGACTAACGCTGGTTGAAGCAGTTCGCAGCGCCCTAAAGAAGGTTGACGGAAGCTTCGCCATAGCCGTACTCCACGCCGATGATCCGGAGCTCGTTGTGGGTGCTCGCAGGGGTTCACCACTAATCTGTGGACGTACCGATGATGCTGGCCTGCTCGCCTCCGATATCCCGGCCATTTTGTCGGAAACCCGTGAGATCTACGTAATCGAAGACGACAACATCGTGGAACTTCGCCCCGGCCTGATCCGCGTAACCAATCTCAGTGGCGACGTGGTTACCCCCGAAGCTCGTCACATTACGTGGGATCTTGACGCTGCCGAAAAAGATGGCTTCGACGATTTCATGCTCAAAGAAATTCACGAACAACCAACGGCAATCACCGAAACCCTACGTGGACGTATGAATGCCGAAGGCCGCCTGCAGCTTGACGACATGCGCCTTACCAATGATGATCTTTCCAAGATTGATCGCATTTCCATCGTCGGTTGCGGCACCAGTTTCTATGCAGGCTTAGTAGCCAAGTACGCCATTGAACACTGGACCCGGATGCCTTGCGAGGTCGACGTGGCCTCAGAGTTCCGCTACCGCGACCCGGTTCTCGGGCCCAACACGCTGGTCGTTGGTATCTCCCAGTCGGGTGAATCACTCGACACCATGGAGGCCATTCGTTTCGCCAAACGCAGTGTCAATTCGGCCAAAGTGCTCACGATTTCTAACGTCGTGGATTCCTCGATGGCTCGTGAAGCCGATGCGGTTCTCTACACCCACGCCGGCCCGGAAATTGGCGTTGCCGCTACGAAAACCCACCTCGCCCAAATCGTGGCCATGCAAGTTTTGGCCTTGTATCTGGCGCAAACTCGGGGAACTTTGCATCCCGGCGAAGTTGCTGAGTTCATGAAGATTCTCGATTCACTACCGGGCAAGGTCGAGGCTGCCCTCGAACATACCGAGCACATCACCGCGCTGGCGCATCACTTTGCCGACACCCGTGACTTCTTCTTCCTCGGCCGTGGCGTCGGTTACCCAACCGCGCTCGAAGGTGCCTTGAAGCTCAAGGAAATTTCCTACGTCCGCGCCGAGGCCTACCCAGCCGGCGAAATGAAGCACGGCCCGATCGCGCTCATTGAGCCTGGTTCCGTAGTGATCGGTATTGCTACCCGTGGCCGCCTGCATTCCAAGCTGCTGTCCAACATGCAAGAGATGAAAGCCCGCGGCGCCACCATTGTGTTGGTAGCCAACGAAGGCGACCACGAAACTGCTGCCGAGGCCGACTTCGTGCTGCCGGTTCCATCGCTCCCTGCCAACGCCGAATTGTTCACCCCAGCGGTCAACATCGTCCCCCTGCAGATCTTCGCCTACGCCCTAGCCCGCGCCAAGGGCTTTGACGTCGACAAGCCCCGCAACCTCGCCAAAACCGTCACCGTCGAATAGCCGTCGATCGATGCAGATCCAGTAATGGGTCTGTGATGGTATTCTAAACCCATGCTAGTAACCATGGACCGAGCCGGGCGAGTTGTTATTCCGAAATCCGTCCGCGACGGGATGGGTTTGCGCGCTGATGAAGCTTTTGAGCTGGTGATCGATGGAGCTGCGATTCGTCTCGAATTGGTCGCTCCCATCAGCCGTCTCGGTGTAGGCGACGATGGATTGCCCGTCCTGCGAGCGGTCGAAGGAATCGGCCTAAACCATGGCGATGTTCGGGCTCTGCGAGATGGCGACCAACGCTAAGGGGCGGTGGGCCGTCGATACAAGCATTGCCGTTGCTGCCCTCGATGCCACCCACACCTCGCACCAAAAAGCCCGTTCGGCCGTTGTTGCTTATGGCCCAGTGCTGTCCGGTCACGCCGCATTCGAGTCGTTCTCGGTTCTCACTCGACTCCCCGGGTCGCTGCGCCTCAGTGCCCCCGATGCTGCCTCGGCGCTGAGACTGGCGTTTGGAGCCCCTTGTTGGTTGGGAGGTGACGAGCAGATGGACCTCTTCGTACGGATTGGAGAACTTGGCGTTAGTGGAGGCGCCATCTACGACGCTCTGGTTGGGGAGGCCTCCCGAGTCAACAACCGAACACTCCTGACCGGGGATGCACGAGCGGCCCGTACCTATGGTCTGGTTGGGGTCAAATTCGAATTCGTCGGCTGATCGACCGGATCGCAAATGTGTCGCGACTCAAACTCTGGCCGCAGATCTCCTGATCCCTGACGATAAATCCCCGTATAGTCAGGACTTCAAGGTCATCGCAATAAGCTGGCAATGTCACTCCCTTTGCTCGATGCATCCTGACCAGGAGGGTTCTATGGACCCTTTGCAAAGTTGGAGATCATTCCGCACAACGCGATTCTTCCGTTTATCCGTACCCATTGGAACATCGACTGATCAACGTCCAATTTTCCGGGTGCGAAAGAACCAAAAGAACGTTTCCGACGATGAGGACTGAAGGTAGTGTGCTGAGCCATGAGCTTGAGTCTGCGGAACTACACGAAGGCCCTCTACTCGTTTGATCATGTGATGAAGCTCACCAACGAAAAAACGTGGGCTCGCAAGGCACCGTTTGCTGGCTGGACCGGGGAGGTTCGTCCCCCTGTCGTTAGGTGCGACACTTATTTGGGTCGAAGGAACGCGTCAAACCACATCTAACAGTCAGTAGCGCAGGCCAGGGCAGCGCAGCTTGAGCGAAGCTTGGCGTCACCGAGAACACCCAGCTTCTTTATCAGTGCGGTCTGAGGCAGCAACTGGATATTGTCGAAATTCGCGACCCGATTCGTGGAGCAAACCTTCCGAAATTCCCAGCGGGACCTCAGAGGGAATCGACCGAATAGTTGAGGTAACGGGTGCGGCAATGACTGAATGCAGATGTTTGATGACGGCAGTTCTCGTGAGGATGACGACCGGCCGAATTTTGTCCCCCGGAATATCCGCGAGCCATATATCTCCACGTCGAACGGCTGGCAGCCGGGGGTTCACTTGGAGATTCCATAAAGTGCCGCCCAGTCAACTTCGTTGTCGCTTTCAGGAATCCGGTCCATGTTGGCCCAGCTCGCAAACTCGTCGCCAACAGGCATCTTTTCGTATCCCGCAACGTGTTGGCGTTCGAGTTCTTCTTTGATGAGCCGTTTAAGCGCGACATCGAGCAGTTCAGAAACCGACGCTGACGTTGTCAGCGCTTGTGCTTGGGCGAGTGTTCCTGGGTCGAGCGAAACGGAGATTTTTGTTTTCGACATATAGCAGCATACCAACGGTCGTACCATTGGTGTACCCGTGCCCTCGAAGGCTTCTGTGTCAATGAGTGCTTCCCTCCGTGTGAGTCATGAGGTCTGACAGTAGTTTCATCGCACCCATCCTCATCGAGACCGTTGCGGGGTCCAATCGGTACTTCAACGGCGAGCCCTCGTATTTGTGAAGTGATCGGCGCAACCGTCACGTTGGTAAGCACTTGTCGAGCGATCTCGCGGGTCAGAACGAGCACGGGTCTTCGTTTGTCGAGTTGCGCTGTGTGGATTGGGCGCATCAGTCAAGCTCCAGCGGGGTGCTTTGCACCGAATCTGCCAGTCCGTTGAAGTCTCCGGTTCCCAGCTTTTGGTGCCGCAGGATGGTTTCGAGGTCCTTTTCGGCGATCTCGCGGCGCCGTTCTTTAGCCAACGCTCGATCAACGATATCGGCACGACTCTTGGCCCGCCCGAGCCGCACCTGACTATCGAGGTAGGCAACGGTTTCTTCCGGGAGCCGAAGCGCGATTTGAACGGTCATGGTATTTAATCGTATACAAAACGGGATTCAGTTTGCGATCCGGTCGAATAGCTGAAGCTGAGCACCTCAAGCCTGGCAAACTTTATCGAATGACTTCCGGTTTGTTGAATCGCATTACCGCCGATCCGCAGATTTGCTTTGGGAAACCGACCATGAAAGGCCATCGGGGATCTGGGTCTCGTTGATTCTTGGCACCTTCCTGAAGGGTGGACAATCACGGCCGTTGTCGAGGAGTTTCCCGGTCTTGAACCAAACGACGTGCTGGCCTGCATTGCTTCGAGCTTCCGTCGAGAGGCACATCTCGTCGGGTCGAAATTCTGCGTCCGGCTCCGCCGTACGAAAACATTGTGCTGTGTTTGATGAGCCTCGACTATCGGCGTGGGCTCTGAGGGGCGTCACTTCGCGGATCTTCGTTTTGTTGATCTTGGTGAGGTGGCGTGAAGAGCAAGTTGGAAGCCGATAACCGACAGTAATAGTCACTACAGGCCGAATAGCCTGATTTGGTTCTCTCGGCTGGCAGACTGGGGGGATGGCCATTGTGGGTATAGGGATTGATGTGGTTGATGTGGCCGATATGCGACGGACGTTGGAACGCACACCTACATTTCGGGATCGATGCTTCACTCAGGGCGAACGTGAGTACGCCGAAAAGCAGAATGATCCGACGGAGCGTTACTCGGTTCGTTTTGCCGCCAAGGAAGCGGTGATGAAGTGTATGAGCCTTGGCCTGGGTGCGTTTGGGTTTCATGACTGCGAAGTGGTGGTCGCCGAGAGTGGTGCACCTTCTCTGATTTTGCGCGGCCCGGCTCTTGAACTTGCAGCAGAGCGAGGAATCACCACATGGCACATCTCGCTTAGTCACACGTCGACTACGGCAACCGCGATGGTGATCGCAGAACAAGTTGAAGGGGCTGCTTCTGCTTCGACGGTAGCTGCTCGAAATGTGAGCGTCCGATGATGCTCCCCGTCGTTACCCCAGAAGATATGCGCGCGTTCGATTTGGCGTCGCCAGTGCCGATTCCTGTCTTGATCGAGCGCGCCGGTGCTGCCGTTGCCGCAGAGGCAATTCGTATGCTGGGTGGAACCTATGGCCGGCGGGTTTTACTGTTGGCCGGAACGGGAAACAATGGGGCTGACGGGATTGCTGCAGCTCGAATTCTGGAACGTCGAGGCGTGCGGGTGCAGACGATCATGGCCACGCGTCATCTTCCACTTCCGGTTCGATTACCCGCGGCTGATCTGATCATTGATGCGATTTTGGGTACGGGTTTTACAGGAACCTTCTCGGCACCTGAGGCCTGCGATACCCCGATGCTCTCCATTGATTTGCCGTCCGGGTTAGACGGATTGACGGGTTTGGTTAGGAGCCCCAATAAAGCTATGCGCGCTGATCGAACCATTACCTTTGCCGGATGGAAACCCGGCCTGTTGTTTGGTCGCGGCCCGGAACTTGCA
>JAYUVJ010000083.1:0-4207 GCA_043754155.1 Acidimicrobiia bacterium | reverse complement strand
CAACCCCACACGCTCAGCAGGGGCAGGATTGAACGACGGAAATGCCCAACATAACGACGGTCTTGCTCGCAAGGTTCAACCGATAAAGGGTTGTCTTGTGATGGGGCGAAACGCTCTGAGGTCATCAGCCGCTCGAAAGCAGCGTGCTCGCTTAGTTCTGTTCGGGACGCCACAGCGTTAAGGGCAACAACCTGTTCGCGCATGTACACCCATCGGCAGGTTCACCCGTTTTCTGAAGTCTTAGGTGAATTATGATTCAGTAAACAAAAACTCACTGGGCCAACCTCCCAGTAGCAGCTGTCACGGGTCGAAGCCGGGGTGGAAAATTTAGTCAACTCGGTCTTTGGCCGCGATGAGCGAAATCTCCATGCGCCACTCCACTCGTGCAAGTCGAGGAACGACAATGAGCGTCGACGCAGCCCGGTGACCATTAAGCGCGACGTCCCTTGCCGCCATGACTATCCCGAGATCGTTGCCATCCACCACATAGGTGGTGTAGCTCACAACGTCATTCATGGTGAACCCAGCCGCAGCAATGATCTCGTTGAGCGAGCACCAAATAACTTCGGCTTGCTCAAAGAGTCCTTCGGGTACTGCTCCATCGGCAGTGGTGGCAACAATGCCGGATGTGTGAAGAAACTGCGACGAAGGAGATGACCGAACTCCCAGGCTGTAGGAGGCAGCTGGAGCGGCGATAGTAGACGGATTGATAGGTATGTTCATACAAGGTGAGGCTAGCTTCGGACCCTCAGTCCGTGCTCAGGCCCGATGTTTCCCTCTAAGCCCAGGCGCTTAGTGTGTTCGCATGCGAATCCTGATCGTTGACGACGAAGTGTCACTTGCGGAATCCATTCGTGATGGTCTCGTACCCGAAGGATTTAGTGTGTCGTTAGCTCACGATGGCGATGCAGGCTTTAGCTTGGCCTCAACCGAAACCTTCGATGTGGTCGTGCTCGACATTATGTTGCCAAAGCGCAATGGGTACAAGGTCTGTCGTGATCTGCGAGCCCTTGGGGTAACCGTTCCGATTTTGATGCTGACTGCCAAACAAGGCGAACTCGATGAGGCCGAAGCGCTCGATCTTGGCGCCGACGATTTCCTATCAAAACCGTTCTCGTTTGTGGTGCTGCTGGCCCGAATCAAAGCACTTATGCGGCGAAGTTCAGCGCTCGACACGGCATCAGAAAGCGGACGCTTACAGCGAGGTGACTTGGTGATTGATATCCGTCAGCGTCGTTGTTGGAGAAAGACGACTGAGATCATTCTTACGGCGCGGGAACTCGATTTGCTGGCCGCAATTGCTCGTCATAGCCCTGATCCCATACCCAAGCTCGACTTGCTCGAAGAAGTTTGGGGCGAGTCGTTTGAGGGAGATCCAAATGTAGTGGAGGTGTACGTGGGCTATCTCCGGAAGAAGATCGATATTCCTTTCGGGCGTGCGTCGTTAACCACGGTAAGAGGCGTGGGGTACCGACTCGATGCCGATCGATAGCGCAACAAGTAGCAGCGAATCACACAGCGCCAAACAGATCGCGACCAACGTTGAGCCCGACGACGAAGGTTTTCATCGGCGTTTTGGAGTTGCCGCCCGCCTTACCCTGGGTGCGTCTTGTGTACTGGCCATCGCTCTGTTCGTCGGTGGCGCGTTGTTCAGCTCCGCGCTGAGTAACACCAATCGCGGCCAACTGTTTGAGGCGGGTCGGGAGCGAGTCAACGCGCTGGTTTCAGTCATCGAACAGGGTGCCGTGCCCACTACCTTGCCGGCTCCGCGTGATTCATTGCTATTCGCCCAAGTGATCGGCGTAGACGGGAAAATTGTTGGTTCTACACAAAACGTAAGTGATATGGAGTTGATAGCACCGAAAGCGTCGTGGGAATTCGCTAGCACCGCCATTAGTACTTCGAAGGCCACAGTGGACAAGGCACGTTGCGAGCTCTTTGTTCGCTCCGTTGCGATCACAAAACTAGAGCCGGGCCGTCCGCTTGGGACCTACTACGTGCTCGTAGCAACTCCCGTTCGCCAAAGCGACGAGATGCAAGCAGCTTTGCAACGCCAACTCATTGCCGTTACTCCTGCGGTGCTGGCTGGAGCGGCGTTGTTGTTTTATATTCTTGCTCGGCGGGCGTTGCGGCCAGTTGATTTGTTGCGGCGTGAAGTTGATGCACTCTCTGCCGATGATCTCTCCAAACGAGTTAGCGCTCCGGCCACGTTCGATGAGCTAGGTCGCCTTGGTCGAACCATGAACCGATTGTTGGATCGAATACAGCGCTTTCATGATCGCCAAGGTCGTTTCGTTTCCGATGCTTCTCATGAACTACGCACTCCTCTCGCTACGTCGCGCACTCGGTTGGAAGTTGGATTGTTACGCCCTACGGAAACCGATTGGCCTACTACGGCTCGTTCGCTGTTGCAGGAAAACGAGCGCATGGCTCGCCTCGTTGATGATTTGTTGCTCTTGGCTCGAACTGGAGAAAGTGCTCCAGAGCCCTTCCGATCCGTCGATCTTGATGAGATTGTGTTGGAGACCGCATCAACGGCAAGGCTTGGATCTGCGGTGAAAATCACAGTCTCTGAGGTCTCGGCCGGGCGGGTCCGGGGAAATCCTGATCAGCTACGTCGCGTGGTTACGAACCTGCTCGACAACGCCCTTCGTTATGCCGAGAGCGAAGTGCGTTTCACTCTACTCACAGCGAGTTTTCCTGATGGTGACGAGACGGTTATGAGGGTGATCGATGATGGACCGGGAATTGCCGAGGCAGATAGGATTCGTGTCTTCGAGCGGTTTTCCCGTCTCGAAGATGACCGTGGCCGAGGAAGCGGCGGATCCGGTTTGGGACTGTCGATTGTCGCTGAACTAGTACGCGCGCATAACGGAACAGTGACGGCAGACGGGGTTGATCCGCATGGAACCATGGTCACCGTGCGCTTGCCAGCAAGTTCCTAGCTGGCTGGTCGGTAATGTGCGGTTAGCTTGCAGCAAGTCCTAGTGCGGTTCGCTTGCAAGCTACGGTCTAGGAATGGATCTCGACTTCGGTCAGTACAACGACGGTGATTTGGCCGCAGTTTTGGCCGGACGGGCTGGGCAGCATCTCCTCTCGTTGCGGGCTTCATGCTTCGCCAAAAGCGCATCGCTTGATACCTTGGGGCTGAAAGCTCTCGGTGACGAAGCTGATCGATCTGCCAACGATCTCATCGTTGGTTCGCTTCTGAAGCTTCGACCCCATGACGCAATCCTTTCAGAAGAATCAACCGACGATTTGGGCCGCCTTGATGCTGATCGTGTTTGGATTGTTGACCCGCTCGATGGCACGAGGGAGTACAAGATTGAAGGCAATACCGAGTGGGCCGTTCATATCGCCCTTTGGGAACGGTATGGGTCTGGCGATGTGTCATCTGGTGCGCAGTTCCACAGCGAGACCGCTGGACGGTTGACGCTTGGTGTTGTTGGTTTGCCCGCGCTTGATGCGGTTCTGCGCAGCGATAGACCTTTACCTTTGAGGCCAATACCCGTTGGGCGTTTACGTATCGTACGCAGTGCTTCGCGTTCGCAACCCTTGGCGACTGGCGTCGCAGCGCTGTTGGGCGGCGAGGAGCTTTCCATGGGTTCGGCTGGTGCGAAAGCGATGGCGGTTGTACGTGGCGAAGCCGATGCGTATCTACATACTGGCGGCCAATGGGAGTGGGATTCTGCTGCACCGGCGATTGTTGCGCAAGGCAATGGTTTGTTTGTCGCACGGATTGACGGTTCGCCCATGCTGTACAACCAACGAGATACATTTCTGCCCGATCTCGTGATCTGTCGCGCTGATTTGGCTAACCGGGTAATGGCTGCGGTGCGCGAGGTATTGGCAACACCGCAGTAATCAGGCCGTTTCTGGCCATACGGATCAGGGCGTTACTCGCCATCCCGGGGCATCGGCGACTGTGGGCCAACTGTTCACCTAGGGGAAAAATCGGGCACTACCTTGGCAGGATGTCCCTGCCAAGAACTGCACTGCACGATCGACGGGATTGGGCGGCCCACGGTTTTAGCGGCGAAACAAACGATCTCATCGCTGAAGGTTCGCTACCAAAGGCGTGGGCCAAACGTTGGGCAGCAAGTCCCAACGCACCAATTTTGGCCGAAGCCGATGGCGGAGGCCAGGTTGCTCGTTGGATTACCGCAGGCCAGCTCGATGCGCTGAGTACAACCGCCGCCCGACAGTT
>JAYUVJ010000082.1:0-16578 GCA_043754155.1 Acidimicrobiia bacterium | reverse complement strand
TGTGTACGTAGCAGTTGCGCCGACGGCCAGATTGATGGTGTCGTTGATTGAACCAGAACCTGATGCAGCACAGGTTGCTCCGGCGGTGGCAGCACAGGTCCAAGTAGCAGCAGTGAGCGTCGCGGGTAGCGTGTCGGCAATGACCGCACCGGTGACCGCGGATGGTCCGTTGTTGGAAGCAACGATGGTGTACGTAACCGAGGTGCCAGGAACCTCGGAAGGTGATCCGTCGGTTTTGGTGATGGCAAGATCGGCTTGGGCGGTGAGTGAATTGGTGTCGGTGGCTGAGTTGTTGGCTGGTGTTGGGTCGGTGACGGTTCCTGGTGCGGTGATGGTTGCGGTGTTTACCAGTGAGCCGGTGGCTGAGGCGAGCACGGTGGCATTCAGTGTGTACGTAGCAGTGGCGCCGACGCCCAGGTTGATGGTGTCGTTGATTGAGCCGGATCCGCTAGCAGTACACGTGGCACCGGCGCTGGCAACGCACGTCCAGCTAGCTCCGGTCAAGGCGGCAGGGATCGTGTCGGCCACTACAGCGCCAGTCACTGCCGATGGTCCGGTGTTGGAGGCGACGATCGTGTAAACCACGCCAGTACCGGGAATCTCGGTTAATGATCCGTCGGTCTTGGTGATGGACAGATCAGCAGTGATTACCAACGGGTCGGTGTCGGTCGCAGAGTTGTTGCCCGCAGTTGGATCGGCGACGGTGCCCGGTGCAGTAATCGTTGCTGTGTTCGTCAACGAGCCAGTAGCGGTCGACGAGATGGTGCCGGTCAAGGTATATGTAGCCGTTGCACCAACCGCCAAGTTGATTGTGTCGCTAATGGAACCCGAACCTGATGCAGCACACGTGGCGCCAGCAGTAGCAGCACAGGTCCAGGTGGCACCCGTCAACGAAGCTGGGAGCGAATCGGACACTACAGCGCCCGTCGCCACTGAAGGTCCAATGTTCTTGGCCACAATGACATACGTGATCGAGGTCCCAGGGATTTCGCTAAGCGCGCTGTCGGTTTTGGTGACCTGCAGATCTGCGGTTGGTACCAGCGTGTCGGTATCGGTTGCTGAGTTGTTGGCTGGGGTTGGATCGGTGAGGCCAGAAGGCGCAGTGATCGTGGCCGTGTTGGCCAACGAACCGGTAGCCGAAGCAAGCACGGTGGCCGAGAGTGTGTACGTAGCGGTGGAGCCAACAGCCAAGTTGATGGTGTCGCTAATGGAACCCGAACCTGATGCAGCACACGTGGCGCCAGCAGTAGCGGTACAGATCCAGGTGGCACCTGTTAACGAAGCGGGGAGCGTATCGGCCACTACAACACCAACTGCGGCGGAGGGGCCAAAATTGGAAGCAACGATCGTGTAAGTGATTGGTGAGCCAGGAACGGCCGTTGTGGCACTGTCGGTTTTGGTGATCCGCAGATCAGCGGTTGGTGCAAGGGTGTCGCTATCGGTTGCTGAGTTGTTGGCTGGCGAGCCATCGGCCACACCGCTAGATGCACCTATGGTTGCCGTGTTTACCAATGTGCCAGTAGCTGAAGCAACCACGGTTGCGTTCAGGGTAAAAGTTGCGGTGCCAGCGACGGGCAGGTTTACCGATGTGGAGATTGAGCCGCTACCCGAAGCCGCAGTGCAGGTTCCGCCAGCTGAAGCAACACACGTCCAGGTAGCGCCAGTAAGGCTTGCGGGAAGCGTGTCGGTCACTGGGGCCCCGGTAACCACCGACGGCCCGTTGTTTGACGCCACGATCGTGTAAGTAACGGTGTTGCCAGGGATAGCCGTAAGTGCACTGTCGGTTTTGGTGATCGCGAGATCCGCGGCAGGGGCGAGCGTATCGGTGTCACTCGCCGTGTTGTTTGCAGCGCTTGGATCGGTGACCGAGCCGGGAACGGCAATGCTCGCGGTGTTGGTGATCGTGCCAGTGGCGGTGGGGCTCACGGTTGCGGTAATCGTGTAAGTAGCGGTGCCGCCGACGGGCAGGTTCACCGTGTCAGAAATCGAACCACTACCCGAAGCTGCACAGGTGGCTCCTCCAGCAACTGCACAGGTCCACGTTGCACCCGTCAAGACCACCGGCAGCGAATCGGTAACCGTGGCACCCACCACATTCGATGGCCCGGCGTTACCTGCAACCACGGTGTAGATAACCGTTCCACCAGGCGTAAGTGCGGCAACGCCATCGGTCTTGGTGATTGAGACATCGGCTACAGCAGCAAGTGGATCGCTATCGGTCGCTGAGTTGTTTGCAGCAAGGGGATCGGTACCGCCCGAAGGTGTAGCGATCGAGGCGGTGTTGGCCAGCGTTCCGGTTGCGGCGGGGCTAATGGTGCCGGTGAGAGTGAACGTAGCGGAGGCTCCAACAGGGAGATCCACCGGGGTAGAAATCGAACCGGTTCCTGAAGCTGCACAGGTGGCTCCTCCAGCAACTGCACAGGTCCATGTTGCACCGGTCAAAACCGCCGGCAGCGAATCGGTAACCGTGGCACCAACAACGGCCGAAGGACCGGCGTTGGTAGCAACCACGGTGTAGGTAACTGAATTGCCTGGGGTGAGGGAGCTAACGCCGTTGGTCTTGGTGATTTGCAGATCGGCAGAACTACTGAGTGAATCGGTGTCGGTTGCTGAGTTGTTGCCGGGAACACCATCAACCACACCTGACGGCGTAGCAATCGTTGCGGTGTTGGCCACAGAACCCGTGGCGCCCGAGGCAATGGTGGTAATCAATGTGTACGTAACATTTGTTCCGGCAGGCAGATTCACCGTATCGGAGATCGAGCCAGTGCCACTGGCAGCACACGATGCACCTGAGGAAGCAACGCACGTCCACGTCGCACCGGTGAGCTCGGGTGGCAAGGTGTCGACCACCGATGCACCAACAACCGACGACGGTCCGTTGTTAGAAGCAACAATGGTGTACGTGGTGCTGGTACCGGCAGTTGAGGAACTAACACCGTTGGTCTTTGTGATGACCAAGTCAGCCGAAGGCGACAGCGTGTTGGTATCGGTGGCCGAGTTGTTTCCCGCAACCGGATCAACTACACCACTAGGTGGACTTATCGATGCGGAGTTGGCAATGGTGCCCGTAGCCGAAGCGGAAACCGTGCCGGTGATCGTGTACGTAACGGTGGCACCCGGAACCATCGAAACGTTGGACACGATCGAACCCGAACCACTCGCCGCGGCACACGATGCACCAGCGGTTGCGGCACAGGTCCACGAACCACCAATCAACGTGGCCGGGAACGTATCGGTTATCGCGGCGCTGGTCACAGCTGAAGGGCCGAGGTTGCTGGCCACCACGGTGTAGGTGATTGCGGTACCTGGGGTTGAGGCGGTGCTGCCGTCGGTCTTGGTGATCTTGAGATCGGCGCGGCCGTTGACATCGTCGGTGTCGGTGGCTGAGTTGTTGGCCGCGGCGAGTTCGGTGGTGCCTGATGCGACGGTAACAGTTGCCTGGTTGATCAACACGCCAACACCCAACGGCGCGCTCGGGCTGAGCGTCGCTGAAAAGCTGTAGGTCACCGTTGCGCCCGGATTGATGCTCACGGTGTCATTGATCGATCCGGAGCCATTAGCGGCACCACACGAGGCACCTGCGGTAGCTGTACAGGTCCACGTCGTACCGGTAAGTACGGCGGGAGGCGAATCGGCTACCACGGCATTGACGGCTTTCGACGGGCCAGCGTTGCCCACCACGATTGAGTATGTGATGGGCGATCCTGCGGTTGCCGTTGTGGCCGAATCGGTCTTGGTAATCGAAAGGTCGACGTTTACCGCGATGGTTGCGTTGTTAGTGGCCGAGTTGTTGGTGAGGACCGGGTCATTGGCCGGCACCGCAGCAGCAACGGTGGCAACTTGGGCGATCGATCCGGTAGTGGCCGGCGCGATGGTGGCCACGATGGCATAGGTCGCGGTGCCGCTCGCAAGCAACGTTTGGGTGGTGGCAATTGCACCGGTGCCTGATGCGGTTCCGCACGAGCTTCCCGATGAGGCCACGCATGTCCACGTCCACGAGGCGATGTTGGTAGGGATGGGATCGTTCAGCGTTGCGCCAACCGCAGTTGATGGTCCGGAGTTGGTAACCACCACGGTGTAGCCAACGGTTGCACCCGCAACGGCCGCGCCGCTGCGAGTTTTGCTGACGCTGAGGTCGGTGACGATGGTGATGGGATCGGTAACACTCGGTGTGTTGTTGGCCAACGACGGATCGGTGGTGGACGCTGGCTGTGAAGCAGTGGCGTTGTTGACAATCGAACCGGTTGTGTTGGGATCGATTGTTCCGGTGATGGAAACCACAACCGTGCCACCCACAGGGATAGATGCAAGCGCGCTTAGGTTTCCCGAACCGGAAGCTGGGGTACAGGTGGCGCCGCCCGCGGTGGTGCAGGTCCACGTTGGGGTGAGAATGCTGGCCGGGATGGTGTCGGTGATGGTGACGGCGCTAGCTAGGGAAGGTCCGGCGTTGGTGGCGGTGAGGGTATAGGTGATGGCTTGGCCAGCAACCTTGGAACCCGACGAAACCTTGGTGAGGGCCACGTCGGCAACAGGCGTCACGTTGTCGATATCGGTAGCAGAGTTGTTGCCTGAAACTGGATCCGTGGTACCACTAGGTGCACTTACGGTTGTCGTATTGGCCAGGCTCAGTGTGCTTGCAGGTGTTGCGGCGCTGAGCGTGCCGGTGATGTTGTAGGTAACGGTGGTGCCAGGCGCAAGGGTGAGCGTGGTGGCGATGCTGTTACCGGTACCTGATGCTGCGCCGCATGATGCCCCTGCTCCAGCCGCCGCACACGTCCACGTAACGCCAGTGATTGCTGCAGGAACCGTATCGGCGAGCGAAGCGCTCGTGGCGGTGGAAGGCCCGGCGTTGGAAACAGTAACGGTGTAGGTAAGCGCGTTGCCGGGAATAGCGTTGGTGATGCCATCGGTTTTGGTAACGCTGAGATCGGCTTGTGGGGTGAGCGTATCGGTATCGGTAGCCGAGTTATCCGTGGTCGTGGTATCGGTAAAACCGCCAGGTGTACTTATAGTGACGGTATTAGTGAGTGAGCCGGTAGCGCCCGGTGCAACGGTGGCCGTGACGGTGAAGGTTGCGGTGCCGGAGGCGGGAACAGTAACTGTTGTATTGATCGAACCCGATCCACTTGCCGGGCACGTTGCGCCCGATGCTCCAACGCACGTCCACGTAGCGCCGGTAAGCGTGGCGGGAAGCGTGTCGACAACGTTGATCCCGGTGGCTGTTGAGGGACCGCTATTGGAAACAACGATGGTGTAGGTGGTGGCGGTTCCCGGAACCAAGGTGGTTGCACTGTTGGTTTTGGTAACGCTGATGTTGCCAGTGGGAACAATGGTGTCGGTATCGGTTGCTGAATTGTTGGCAGTGTTGGTATCCGTGAAACCACTAGGTGCGCTTACGGTTGCCGTGTTGACAAGCGAGCCTGCAGGAGTGGCAGCGGCAAGGATGCCGGTAACGGTAATGCTGGCGGTGGCGCCCGACGGAAGCGTAACGCCAAGCGAAATCGCATTCCCCGACCCTGAAAGCGTGCCGCAATTTGCGCCAGCTGCTGCCGCTGAACACGACCACGCCACCCCTTGGAGTTCAGGGGGAACCGAATCGCTCACAATGGCATTGGAAACCTTCGACGGTCCGGCATTAGAAACACTGATGGTGTAGGTGATGGTGGTGCCAGGAATGGCATTCGCGATGCCGTCGACCTTGGTAAGGGAAAGGTCGCCCTTCGGTACCAGTGGATCGGTATCGGTAGCAGAGTTGTTCGTGGTAGCAGAATCAGTAAAACCATTAGGTGCACTTATGGTTGCCGTGTTGGCGATGGAACCAATGGCGGCTTGATCTACCGTGCCCGTTACGGTGAATGTGGCGCTTCCACCCGGTGCAAGCGTAATAGGCGTACTTATTGAACCAGTTCCACTGGCTGAGCTGCAGGTACTGCCTGCCGTGGCAGTGCAACTCCAGGATGGTGAAAGCAAAATACCTGGTAGTGAGTCTGCAACGGTGGCGCTCACCACGGTTGAAGGCCCGGCATTGGTGGCAAGAATGGTGTAAGTAATTGCGGTGCCGGGAATGACTTCGGTGAGTCCGTTGGTTTTGGTGATGGAAAGATCGCCGGTAGGAACCAGGGTGTCAACATCGGTAGAGCTGTTGTTGCCCGGGGTGGAATCGGGAATGCCCGCTGGGGGAGTAATCGTTGCCGTATTCGTAAGTGTACCTACAGCTGTCGAAACAACAGTTGCGGTAAGTGAATAGCTTGCAGAACCCGTTGCCAGCAGGGAAACTGAGGAATTGATGTTTCCAGAACCACTGGCTGCAGCGCACGTTGAACCCGCAGTTGCCGTGCATGTCCAGGTGGCACCGGTGAGCTCGGCAGGAAGCGTGTCAGCAACGGCGATCCCCGGCGCATTCGAAGGGCCAGCATTTTGTACCGTGATGGTGTAGGTGACATTCGTTCCGGGAATGGCCGTAGTCATGGCATCGGTTTTGACCACCGAAAGATTGGCAGCCGGGGCCAAGGTATCGGTGTCGGTGGCGGAATTGGCGCCGCTTCCCACTTCGAGCACTCCCGAAGGAACGGTAACGGTGGCAGTGTTGGCGACGGTGCCTGTAGCTCCCGGGGATACGGTCACGGTGAGGGTAAAGGTTGCTGTTCCCGAGACGGGCAGGGACACGGTGGAGCTGATATTGCCAGTTCCTGAAGCGGCGGCGCAGCTAGCGCCTGAACTGGCAGAACAGGTCCAGGTGGCTCCGAGAAGCGTAGCGGGCAACGTATCGGCCACCGTAGCTCCGGTAACTGCTGCTGGCCCGGCGTTGCTCACGGTGATGGTGTACGTAGTGGTGTTTCCCGGTACGGCACTGGCGGTACCGTCGGTTTTGGTGATGGAAAGATCGGCCGTAGCTGCGACATTCACCAGCGCGCTGGCTGAGTTGTTGGCCGGTGTTGGATCGGTCACCGATGCTGGGACCGCGGCACTGGCGGTGTTGGTGATCGGCCCGCCCGGATAGGAAACCGCAACCGATGTGGTGATCACAAACGTGGCCACCGCAGCGGGCGCCAAAGCGACGGTGGTGGCAATGTTGCCCGATCCGCTCGCAGCTGCACACGTGCCAGTTCCGGTGATCGCACAGGTCCACGTGGCAGAACCAAGCCCGGCAGGCAGATTGTCGGTAACGGTAGCCCCGGTCACAAACGAAGGGCCGGTGTTGGTAACGGTAACGGTATAGCTCAACGCATCGCCCGGATTGCGTGTGGCATTACTTACCGTTTTCGCTACAACAAGATCGGCTCGCGGTGTCACGTCATCGGTGTCGGTTGCGGAATTGGCACCCGGGCCTGATTCCACCACACCTGAAGCAGCGGTTACGGTTGCGGTATTGACTAACGTGCCAACGCCGGCGGGCGTAGTGGGGTTGAGCGTGCCGGTGACGGTGTAGGTAGCTGTGGTGGTGGGTGGCAAGGTAGCGGTGGTGGAAAGAGTGTTTCCTGAGCCACTCGCAGCCCCACACGAAGCCCCGGCACCAGCAGCCACACAGCTCCACGTAACGCCCGTAATGGAAGCAGGAACCGTATCGGCCACCGCCGCACCAGTAGCCGTCGACGGGCCTGCATTCGAGACGACAATCGTGTATGTCACGGCCGAGCCAGGTACAGCACTAAGCGCGTTGTCGGTTTTGGTAATGGACAAATCAACCGTTGGGGTGACGTTGTCGGTATCGGCTGCTTGTGTTGGGCCCGGTGTTGGATCGGTTACGCCCAATGGCAACACCGCCGCTGCGGTATTGGTCAAAGTTCCAGTGCCAGCAGGGGTTCCGGGGTTTAGCGTACCGGTAATCGTGAACGTTGCCATGGCCGATGCCGGCAACGTAACCGTGGTGGCGATGCTGTTTCCCGAACCTGAAGCCGCCGCGCAACTTGCCCCAGCCGAAGCAGTCGCGCACGTCCACGTTACGCCGGTAAGAGCAGCAGGAATGGTGTCGTTTACCGCGCCGTTAGAAACCGTGGAAGGCCCAGAGTTGCTCACCGTAACGGTGTACGTAACTACCGAACCCGGTACTGCGTTGGTGATCCCGTCGGTTTTGGTAATAGATAGATCAGCCGTAGCCACCACATTGTCGGTATCGGTGGCGGAGTTGTTGGTGGTAATGGGATCCGTGGTGCCACTAGGTGCACTTACGGTTGCTGTATTGGCCAGCGTGTTGGTGCCCGATGGCGTTGTGGGGTTGAGTGTGCCCGTAACCACGTAGGTAACGGTTGTGCCTGCAGTAACGGTGGCCGTTTGCGAAATCGCGTTTCCAGTGCCAGAAGCCGCACCGCACGTAGCTCCTGCACCACTTGGCGAACAGGTCCAGCTCACGCCGGTGATGGCCGCTGGAACGGTGTCGGCGATGGTTGCGTTGGTCGCCGTCGACGGACCCGTATTGGAAACCACGATGCTGTAGGTGACCGCGGTGCCCGGAACGGCATTAGTGATGCCATCGGTTTTTGTTATGGCCAGATTGGCTTGCGGGGTGACGTTGTCGGTATCCGTGGCGGCATTGTTGGTCGCGTTGGTTTCCAAAATCCCCGATGGCAACGTAGCCGTGGCTGTGTTTATCAACGTATTGGTCCCCGCCGGCGTTGCCGGATTAAGCGTGCCAATCACGGTGTACGTGGCGCTACCACCAGCAGCAACTGTGGCTGAAGTATTGATGGAATTTCCCGTACCGCTAGCAGCCGAACACGAAGATGAAGCGGTCGCGGCACAACTCCACGTAACGCCGGTTAGCGCCGCCGGAACCGTATCCACAACGGTAATTCCCGATGATGAAGAAGGACCTGAATTGGCGACCACAACGGTGTAAGTGACCGTCGTACCAGGAACGGCACTGGTGATGCCATCGGTCTTGGTGACGACAATGTCGGCCTTGCGGTCAATACTGTCGGTATCTGATGCGGAGTTGTTGGCGGTGTTGGTATCGGTAACCCCAGCTGCGGCTGCAACGGTGGCTGTGTTGGTGAGAGTGTTCGTTCCCGCTGGCGCAGCAGGATCAACGCTGCCAGAAACGGTGAAGGTGGCGATGTCGCCAACACCAAGCGTTGTTGTGCTGGCTAGGTTCCCCACGCCACTTGGCGCAGCACACGAGGCTGCGCCAGATTGTCCGGCGACCGAACACGTCCAAGACGGGTTCAAAATTAGCGACGGCACGGTATCGGTTACTGCTGCGTTGGTAGCGGTTTGCGGGCCGTTGTTCTTCACAGCCAGCGTGTACGTAATTGGAGTTCCGGCGGAGACGAGGGTTTGGCTATCGGTCTTGGTAATCGAAAGCTCAACCTGTACAGCAATTGCTGCGGCGATGGCCGAAACCACCGGAGACAACGTAACGGTTGGCAGCGTTTCACCTTTGTAGGTAATGGTTGCGGTGTTGGAAATGACTGTGCCACCAGCCACGTTGGCATTCAGCGTGGTAGCGAACGTGACCGTATCGGTCTCTCCCGCGGCCATGATTCCCCCGGCCGTACCCGTAGCGCCGCTGCCCAAGTTGACCGTTATCGTGCTACCTGAAAACGAACCAGGATCCGCGTCGAGAGCATCAGTCTTTACGCCGGGAAGCGGGCCGGCCGTGATGTTGATTGAACCAGGAAGATAGGTAAGCGTGGCGGGAATTGCGTCGGTCAAGACGACGTTTGTGGCGCGATCGTTACCATTGTTTTTGACGGTGACGGTGTAATCAAGGATGTCACCGGGGTTAAGCAGTCCTCCGTTGCGGTCAACCACGGTCTTTGTTCCGTCGAGATTTGGTGCCGGTAGTTCCGTGGCCGTCGTCACCGCGCCGGGCCAGTACGAATCGCCGTTTGTCTTTAGACGAAGGCATGCATTTGTTGAGCCGTTGGTGAGAATGTTGTCGGCGTTGACGATGTCGGCGTCGTACCCCCACGTGTTGGCATCGGCTGGATTGCGCGAAGTTACGTTCGCCCCGAGGGAGGAGATGGTTGAGTTAAAAAAGTTGTTCGCGGCATTGGTGGCGTCGGTAAGAGCAGTTGCAGTTGCGGAACAAGATGCCCCGGAGTTCAAAGTTGCGGCGTCGCCGGTGATACCAACGTCACCGTCCATTGCCACCATGCCGATATTGGTTTTCACGGGCCCGGTCGCTGGGGTAGTGAATGGTCCGAAAGCAATATCCACACTGGTTGTTCCGGCCACTCGATCGAAACCATCGAACACATTCATATTGCGCAAGGTGCCGTTGGGGTCGCGGTAGACAACGATCATGGTCCAACCGCCAAAGTCGCCAAGTCCTGAGGAGCCGAGACCGGTCTGCACGTTTGCAACACCGTAGGTTCCGGTCCCGCTCGGAGTGACTTGGTTTACCAGCGCAGTGGCATCGAAGAAGGCGTGGTAAATCGGGTTGGTTGCTTGTTGGGAGAAGTCATCATCGACAGTGGTTGCCGTAACCTGGGTGTAACCAGTCATCCATGGTGTTTTGAAATACACCTTGTTTCGGTCAGTGAGAGTGGGCGCGGTCTGCGTCCCCGCGCCGCCGAGTTGTGCGCCCGAAGCGGTGTTGCCGCCCCAGTAGAGCCCGGCAAACAAGACGGTGGAAAGCGAAGGGAGGGTGAGGTTTGCCGTTGAGGAGTTGAAGGTGGCGACGGTGGATGCGCTTCCCTGGATGGCACTTGCCGGAGTGCCGTCGACGTCGTACCACGTGATGGTGGAGCTGTTCGCGGTGGTGCAACCGGTGGGGCAAGTGGTGACCTGGTTGGAAACGAAGGAGATGTTTCCCTCGGTGTTTACGCTGAACCGGCTGGCGAAAGCTCGGGCGGCTTCTGCGGCCAGGGGGCTAACTGCGGCCACGAGAAGGGACGCGAAGATAGCAAGCAGGCAGCCCATCGCTACCGAACGTTTCAACCTCCCAACAACACTCACGGGTACTAGATCGGTTGCGGGGGATAAGAACTAAACAGGTTGTTGGTCTTGATGGGTCATTCAACCCAATAGTGTTTGGGCGAAAACTCAAGGTTGTGGGTAGAAAAGCCCGTTAAATCCTTTTTCATGGCGAAAAGAATTGATTCTCACGGCCTATGAGCCATGTCGGTTGTCGTTGGAAGATGGCTTGGTGCGGGCGCGTACGTAACTACATAGGTGATTTGCGGTACAAAAATCCGTAGAGATGCTGGGGAAACGAGAGAAGACACCACGCAACGACTGATACCTCCCTGTATTGGTGCGGTGAATGCGCAAGTCGTATCGCATCGTTTCCTTTGCCTCTCCAGCTCCACCATGGAAATTTCTTCGAAATACTGTGTAATTGTCAGCTCGTACATGCACCAGTCGCCACTGAAGAATCGTCAGTTGTGAACGCCACACCACGGTTGAACCGGCAAAGTACCGTGTTACGTAGCTTTTGGGTGAGTTTGAAACGCACAGAAATCGGTCTCGTCAACATAGATAAAAACTCCTTCGACGGTTGGGCACGAGCAGGTTCTACAGGTGTTTTACGATTTTCCAAACTGTAGGCAACCTGAGAAATTTGCCGGTAGCGCGTAGCGAATTTGGGGTTCTGTGTTCGCCTGTGACCGACTGCGAGGTCTAAAGGGCAGGGTGAGGAGCGAAATCGTCTCTTTTTCCTTCCTGGGGCGTTGTGGCGGCGCAAAGTTACAAACATCGTTGTTTCGGCGAAGTTGGGTATGAATCTTTGGAATCGGCGACGAAAGCGTCAGTCGAGTGACGAACTTGCCCATTTGGGGTGGGAGGCGTTCGTTTGCGCCTCTTTGCGGGCGGTTCGAGCTGAACACCAAGTCCTACACGTTTGTACGCTCCCTGGTATTCGTGGGCCTGGGAGGGGAGTGGTCGGTCGTAGTTATGCGGGCAGGGGAAGCGAGTTGCGGGCCAGTTGAAGCATGGAGAACGAAGTTGGACGGAGTTGCACCCTTGCTAGACGCAGTTTTTTAAGTAGGAGTACAACGTTGAGCCGAGTGGAGCGGTTGCAGCGGCGCGGTTACCGGTACAGCCAATTCGGTCACTCTTCGCTCGGTTGGGATTGCATCCTGGGCTTTTTGGAACCCGGCATACGAGCTCAAATTCAGTCTTCAAACTTGTATAACACCAGGTAGACCGAGCGTTCTTGAAGCGCAGAAATTTCGATTGCTCGAAAGCAATTCGGACAAACAGATTGAATGCGAAAAAGAGTGACTGAAAGGGTTAAAGAAGGAAAGACCGACTGCACGAACGACCGAATGATTGCTCAAGAGTCCACCTCTTAACGGCTCACTTGGGTAAGGATTTCTCCATGGACGCGCCTACCCCGCCGGCTTCTCGTTTTGAGCCGCTCGACGAAGTCATCTCGATATTGCACACCAAAGGTGGGGCGGGAAAAAGCTCCCTCACCACCAATGTGGCGTTCGAGCTCGCTCGTCTCGGTTACAAAATCCTCGTTATCGACCTCGACCGGCAAACAGGGCAGAGCGTTGGATTCGGACTCGGCTCGGTCACCTTTACCGACCGTGGTCCCGGCGCCGACATTGGAGCGGTGCTCCGTGGTGACCTTCCGTTGGCCGAAGCGATCATCGAGAACATTTACCCTGGGCTTGATTTTCTGCCCGCCGAGGAAACCTCCCTCATACAAGCCGAACGAGACCTTGCCGAACTCGGGCCCGAAGGAACCGTTCGTCTTTTTGAAATCCTCCATGGAAGCGAAAAACGATGGGACGTAGTTTTAATCGACACCCCCGGACGAAAAACCGACATCCTTGAGGTTGCGCTCGCCGCTTCGACCGGAGTCCTGATTCCTGCGATTCCCGAAGGGGGGCCCGTTTCGGAACTCTCCAGTGTCCTTCGACATGTCGCCAGAGCAAGGGAGGTCTATGGCTCGGTAGACGTTTACGGCATCGTGAGAATGCGAGTTGGTGGGAATAGCCGGTACCGACGGGTCGCAGAGGAGCAAACGAAAGAAGTTGCAGCCGGATTCGGGGCGCCGGTACTCAAAAATAAGGTGCCAGAAGACGCCAAGTTTGGGGAGGCCCACCTGGCGCGCGAACCCATTGGCTCCTATGCGGAAAGCGCTCGATCGGCCATTGCCTACAAATTCATCGCTGCAGAGCTTGTTGCGCTCCGAGGCTGGCCTTCCCGTATAACCGAGACCCTTCAAGAGGTGGCCACGCCAGCCCCGCCCGAAGTGCTACTTGCCCAAGAGCCTTCAGCCGTTGCTGAAGAACCGTTACCAGCCGCGGAACTTGTAAAAGTTGCGGAACCTGTCGCAGCCGCGGAACCGGCGCCCAGTTTGGTAGGCCCCGCACCGTTGAATCGGGAGGCTGCACGGTTGAACCGGGAGGCGGAACCCATAGGACCAGTCCCGCCAAACCCGAGTGCCGTCGCCGATCCTACAGTGGCGCCAGTTCCATCAGCGGTTCGTCCGCCCGCTAGACCAGCCCCCAGACACGCCCGAAAGAGCGCAGCCTGATGGCTGATCGTCGGCTTAGTCCAGCAGAGCTCAAGGCCCGTCTACAGGCGAATTTGGCCATCGCAGGAGCAAAATCTAGCAATCCAGGCCTCCCTCAGCCCAGCCCCAGTCCAGCTGAATCGACCCCGGCCCGCTCTTTGGTCACTCCCTTGGAAACCCGTTTGGAAGCTCCTTTGGAAGATCCCTTGGAAATCCCTTTGGCCGTCCCTACCGTCCCTACCGTCGCTACCATCCCTACCGTCGCAACCATCCCTACCTTGGCTCCCGTTGCCACCGCGATCGCCGTCTCAACACCTCAGCCACCAGCGGAACCCGAGCCCAACTCCAGCGCGACCCCTTTAACCGAAACCACCTCAAGACCCTTCGACCTGCAGCCTTCGGCGTTGGTAGCACCACCTCGAAAAAGGGCAGCCGCCACTGCCGTAACCGTCCCAAAACGCTCCACCCGACCGGTGTTGCATCGCAGGGATCGCGGGGCCGTTCTTCGGGGCTACCGAATCCCGGTTGATCTGCATCGCCAAGCGGAACGAGCCAAGCTGGGCCTAGCTTCGCGTCGCGGAACGTCACTGTTTTGGGATGAGCTTCTCCAGAGTGCAATCGATCTTCTCCTCGATGACACCCAACGGATTGCCCAGGAACTGAGCGCAGCACGCCGGTCTCCCGAACTTGGTGCACCCAGTACTCGAGTGCTACAGGCGGCCATTCGACATGACCAAGACTTTCGCCTGCGTATGCTGCGAATTGACCTCGAAGAACTCGATGGCGCCACTGTCCGGCTTGAAGAAATTTGGACCTGGTTGATTCGTCAAGTGGTGAAAAACGAAGGCTAAGCGCAGCTCATTTGGTGTTGGTCGACCTTGGCATCTTTAGGGAGTGGCACCTTTCGGAACTGGCAACCCTGGGAACTGGCAACCTGGGAACTGACAAACCTGGGAACTGACAAACCTGGGAACTGACAACCCTGGTGATCGTTCGCCAATTTTGATTGGGTACGAAGGCCCAAACGATCAGCTTTGAAACCGGGTTAATCCCCTACTAAACATCAAAGTTGATGAAATATTCTGCATGTTTCGAGGTCAAACGGTTCATTTGTCTTCAGAACTGAACCGACCATGCCGAATGAGTAGGCATGGTTACCTCTGTCTTCCGCTGTCTCGTCGCGCTCCTGCGTCGATGCATACCGGCACTCGGCTTCTCGTCGATTCGAGGACAGTCTTCGGGCCAGGGCGCCGAAGCCCCGAATAACAGCCGCACCGCACGAACCCTTGCCGCCAAGCCCGCAGCGCTGTTGGTGATCCTTGGCCTCCTCGGCTCCATGGCTGTGGTCACTGCTTCGCCAGCCGATGCTGCTGTGGTGCGTGCCTTCACCCGTCGCTTCGGAGTAAAGACAACCGGCGATGTTGTGATGATCGCTAACTCGGTCCTCACTTGCCCCGGCTCCTGCACTGCCATCCAAGACGGAACCACAGCGGCCAACAACAACACCCTCGTAATGACCTACGTCGATGCCGACGGTGCCGCCGCATCGCCACTCGCTGCTGGTGGAACCGTAACCACCTTCGACTCGTCATCATCGAGCTATACCCTTCCCGCCGGCGCCAAGGTTCTCTTCGCCGGACTTTATTGGGGTGGCGACTCCAGCCTTGGCACCGGCGGCGCCATCGCCCCAAACTCAGCCGCTCGCAACACCGTCCTTTTTAAGTACCCCGGACAAACCGGCTACTCAACCATCACCTCAAACATTTCTGGTGCTGCTGGATCCATCGACGTGGAAAACGGCAGCGGCGCCGAGTATCACGCCTTTAATGACATCACCTCTTTAGTAAGCGCCAACCCTACTGGGACTTACTCGATCGCCAACCTTCAAGTTGGAACCGGCAACGACCGCGAAGGCGGATGGGCTGTGGTGTTTGTGATCGAAGACAACACCCTCCCCGCTCGTGACCTCACCGTGTTTGACGGCTTCGCTTCGGTAACGAGCACCGACCCAACGGTGACCGTAACCATCAACGGTTTGCAGACCCCACCATCAGGAATCGTCAACACCTCTATTGGTGCTGTTGCATACGAAGGCGACCGCAACACCACTGGCGACAACATGAAGCTCAACGGAACCGCGCTTTCCAATGCGCTGAACCCCGCCACCAACTTCTTCAACAGCTCACGCACCACCCTCGATGCTGCAGGCAATCCCGTGCAAATGCCCGGTACGCCCAACTATGTGAACAACCTTGGTTTCGATGCCGACATTGTTGCCGCCAACGGCATCCTCGGTAACAACGCCACTTCCGCAACCGTCGTGTTCAATACCACCGGTGACTTCTTCTATCCAGGTGTACTTACCTTCGTAACCGAGCTTTACGCCCCCAAGCTCGATGCCTCAAAAGCTGGCGTTGACATCAACGGTGGTTCGCTGGAGCCGGGCGATGTCATCGAGTACACCATCAACGTAACTAACAACGGTAGAGACCCCTCGACCGACACCATCCTCACCGATGGCGTTCCGGCAGGCACCTTCTACGTTCCCGGCTCGGCACAAATCTCGGTAGGCGCAAACGCTGGCCCCAAAACCGATGCCACCGGCGACGACCAAGCCAATTACAACCCGGGCACCAACGATCTCAACTTCCGTTTAGGCACCGGGGCAAACGCCACATTGGGCGGCGTGATGGCTGTGCTCGAAACCACCCAAATCAAATTCCGCGTCACCGTAGACCCGGCGATTGCCAACGGCGCATCGATCGTCAACAAAGCTTCGTTGTCATACAAAGGCCAAACCATCGGTGGAGGAACCATCCTCTCCGCCGCTTCGAATGCCATCACTACGCCTGTCGCCCTGAAGGCCGATCTCTCGCTTACCAAAACCCACACCGGAAACTTCGCCGCAGGCTCCACAGGGATCTACACCTTTAGTATCGCCAACGCCGGACCCAACGATGCCGCTGGCCCTATTACCGTCACCGACACGTTGCCCTCCGGTATGAGTTACGTGGCTGCCTCGGCCACCAACGGTTGGACGTGTACCGGAGCCCCCTTGGTGTGTACCAATCCAGCACCAATTGCTAAGGGCGGAACTTCGTCGTTTCAAATTTCCATTTTGGTGGGCGCCGCAACCGCGCAAGGCAGCGTCATCAACTCGGCCG
>JAYUVJ010000081.1:0-2161 GCA_043754155.1 Acidimicrobiia bacterium | reverse complement strand
CCTGGCGTAATGCAGCACACCTTGCAAAGTCTCAAAGCTGAGGTGCGTAACGTTGTGGCCCTCGGTGTGCCTGGGGTGATTTTGTTCGGTGTGCCGGCGACCAAGGATGAAAACGGCTCGCAGGCTTGGCATCGTGATGGCATCGTGCAGATTGCACTACGTGAACTGCGTGATGAATTCGGTGACGACGTGGTCCTGATGGCTGATCTGTGTCTCGACGAATACACCTCCCACGGGCATTGTGGTTTGTTGGATGCCGCCGGGAATGTTCTGAATGATGCAACTCTCGAACTCTATGCGCGCATAGCGGTTGCACAGGCCGAGGCTGGTGCGCAAATTGTGGCTCCGAGCGGGATGATGGACGGCCAGGTGCGCGCCATTCGTAATGGTCTGGATTCTGCCGGATTTACCGACACGCCAATCCTTGCCTACTCAGCCAAGTACGCCACGGCGCTGTACGGTCCGTTCCGCGAAGCCGTCGACGTGCGCATTGCCGGTGGTGGTGATCGCAAGGGCTACCAGCAGGACTGGCACAACTCGCGTGAAGCCATCGCCGAGGTGAAACTTGATATTGCCGAAGGTGCCGACATGGTGATGGTGAAGCCAGCGGTTACCTACCTCGACATCATCGCCAAAGTACGAGCCGAAGTTGATGTGCCCCTCGCCGCGTATCACGTGAGCGGGGAATACGCCATGATTCACGCCGCGGCCGAACGAGGATGGATCGACGGCCCCGCCATCGCCCTCGAACAACTCACCGCCGTCAAGCGCGCGGGTGCCGACATGATCCTCACCTACTTCGCCGCCACCATCGCCGAAGTTTTGCAATAACACTTTTTAACACCTTGCGACGATCCTGAGGGAACCTAAGCGATGGTCTGCCTGGCCTCATCGAGGACTACCAAGACCTCTTCACTCATGACCAAGGTGACCGAACCTCCGATGACTGACTCGATCACGGTACACAGCGAAGAGCAACATTCAGCAAATTTGGGTAACAAAAGTGTTATGTAACGTTTTTGTTATCTAACAGCTTGGGAGTCATCAAGCGAGCTGCGGACGGAAGGTAAAGCGTGACTGAATTCCTCCATTGATTGGACTTGAGCCTGATGCAACGGCTTTTTTTTTTGCAGCGCTTCCGCAAGAGCTACGGAGTTTGCTTGAAGCTCCGCTGTAAGAAGATTTCTCCACTCCGATTAGATTGGTCCGGACCGGAAGCTGTAGCGCTCCACTAACGATGCCTTTAGGAACCTCCAATGACATTGAACAGCAACCTTCAAACCGTATGTGGACGTAGTGATTGCCCGACGGCCGCCACCGGAGCCTCATGTGCGACGAGTGATGGAACTTCGTGTGGAATGACGAATGCTTCGTTGTTTGAGCGGGCTTCGAAGGTACTTGTCGGCGGCGTGAACTCACCGGTTCGCGCGTTTCGTAGTGTTGGGGGCACGCCGTACTTTGTGGCCCGGGCCCAGGGTGCACACGTGTGGGACATTGAAGGCAACCAGTACCTCGATTACGTGCAGTCCTACGGGGCATCGATCCTCGGACACGCGCATCCCGAAGTGGTCGCCACCATTCAACAGGCGGCGACTCAGGGAACCACGTTTGGTGCACCGACGTATCGCGAGGTGCTCATGGCCGAGGCAATCGCCGCCCGAGTGCCCGGTATCGAAATGGTCCGCATGTGCTCGAGTGGAACCGAAGCCACCATGAGCGCCATACGCCTGGCCCGTGGCATCACCGGTCGCAACAAGGTCATCAAGTTTTCTGGTTGCTACCACGGCGCATCAGACTCACTCTTGGCCGAAGGTGGAAGCGGCGTGGCAAACCAAAGTCTTTCGGGGAGTGACGGGGTGCCACCAAGTGCAATTGCCGACACGATTGTGTGGCCGTGGAATGTAGTCCCTTCGATTGGGGCCGATGTTGCAGTTGTGGCAGTTGAACCCATCGCCGCCAACATGGGCTTGGTGCCGCCAGCGCCTGGCTATCTCAAAGCACTGCGCGATGCTTGCACTGCTGCTGGTGCGTTGTTGTTGTTCGACGAGGTGATTACCGGTTTTCGTATCGGTGCCGGTGGCGCGACCGCATGGTCGGGAGTGGTGCCCGATATCTGGTGCTTCGGCAAAATCATCGGCGGTGGACTGCCCGTTGGAGCGAT
>JAYUVJ010000080.1:0-7318 GCA_043754155.1 Acidimicrobiia bacterium | reverse complement strand
TTTAGGCCCGATGTTCCGGCCCAGGCTACAAACGCGCCTACGAGCAAAAAATGTACGACGACGCCAGCGACCGTATCAACACCAACGGCAGCAACTGATTGTGCTGGATCGACCCCTCGACGTTGCAGGAACCTCGCGGTCAAGGCCAGCGACCCTCCGGGTGCAGCGACCCCCACAAACGACGTTGCGAACTGCACTCCGAGATTGGGCGTGAAAGGTAAATGATCAGGAAGAGAGCCGTCGAGAGCAACGGCTGCACCGAAGTACGTCACCAATGACATCGCTACGGCGACAGCGGCCCAAGACCAATTCGCAGTTCTTGTTTGTGCCCAAACATCACCAGCGCCAAGAATTTGTGGTAGCAATGCCCAGAGGCCAAGAGCAGCCATAGTAATTGTAATAAGCGTACGTGGTTTAATTCGTTGAAGATCGGCGGGAGCAATGGGAGGCGCACCCGTAACCCGTTGGATCTCTTCCTTGAGCGCATCGAGGCAATGTGCTTGCTTTACCGCAGCGCGGGTTGATTTGGAAAGCGCAAGCGGTTGCAACCGGGGGAGGGTTGAAGCAACTCCATCCAAACCAATCGCTTCGACCGCAGCACGAACTGCGGTTTCAACTCCCAGTGCCGCAGCGGTCACCGCCAGAACCTCTGCCGCATCGCCGGCCATGGCCCGATCTGATGCGCCCAGTTCTGCTGCCGAGAAATCGACCACGAATACGTTGAGGTCTTCATCGACTCGAACATATTCACCGCTTAACCGATGGTGAACGATATGGCTCTTCCTGAGCGCTGCCACCATTTTCCAGGCGTTGGTGAGGAGCTGGGGAGTTCGCTCTTGCGGATCTAGCTCATTGATTGACCGGAGCCCGGGTGAGTCAAAGGCGATCAGCATGGCATCGTTAGGAAATGGAGAAACAACTCGCAAACGTAACGCTGGCACTCCATCGTCATGAGCCTTAAGTGCGCATAGTGCTTCATGTTCTACGCGGTGACGAACTGATACAAATGGACGGTTGTCACCCAACTCTCGAAAGCGAAGTGTGCGGTAGATACGCAGCGGCAATAACGCGGCATCGTATTCGCGACCCTGAACCTTTACGAACATCCGTCCACCTGTTTTGAGATCAGCGGAAAACGTGGCCAGGCCCCGAAAATCAGGTTCGGTAATAGGATGGACCGCCAAGAGTTCGTAGCCGAATTCGGTGAGCACTTGTGATACCGATTCCACGTTTGGACGATTGTTTGGAACGCCCAGCAACAGATTCGTAAGTGCTGAGGAAGCCACGGCAAGAAGCAAAGCAGTCATGACCGTTGCAGGGTCGGCAAGCGCAGAACCAACGCGGGCAGCCACTGCACAAAGAACAACAGTGCGAGCAACCCGACGCCAGTGCGCAGCCCACCACGGTGAAACCACGAGCACCGCAGCGCACAACGCGGCTAGTCCCTCAGTCGTAGGAAACGCTGCCCCCGGACCGTATGCTCCAGGGCCCGGCCTTCCAAGGAACAGGACTTCGCGGCCAATTAAGGCCTGCAGAGCAAATAGAGAAACAACCGCCAAAACTGCAGCGAGTACAGCCCGACCAAACTGGGAAAACCTCTTGGTGACGATGAGCGCGAGAAATCCAGCGAATGTTCCGGCAAAGGTAATCAGCTGTAATGCACCAACGGTGACGTTTAGGAGATTCTGCGGCAACCCGTCGAGAAGAGGTTTGAACACCGTTTTGAATCTCGACGAATCACCTCCTCCTCCAACGAGTGGTATCAAGCTGAGCGAAACAATAACCAGGCTGACACAAAACCGTATAGCGGTAATTGGGGAACGGGCCGTTGATGATGATGTCACTGGACCCCGACGTTAGGTCAGTTGGAGTTTGACGATTCAGCGTCGGCCTTGATGCCTTCAATAACCAGCTGCATGTTCCCGCGGTGCTCATCAAGCCGACGAGAAAGTATGCGAGGTTCCTTTTCTGGCATTTTCATAATTGCGGGGCTGAGGCCCGAAGGACCCGGCCCAAGGATCAACGAGTATCGCAAAGTGCTGACGACACCATCCGAGGTAATCGTAAAACACCATTGAGCGCCCGGACGATCGGGATTCGAGGTGACCCAACCGAATTGGCGCTGCTCCTCGCAACGATGCACAAAACACGGCACATCCCACTCGCCAATTGCCGCGTGGACATTCGATCCAATAAACGAAGCCCCAACAGTTGGTCCCGTCGAACCCTCGGCCCAACGCGCGCCACGAAACTCTGCACTGAACTTCGCCGACAGATTCAGATCCGTGATGATGGGCCAAAGCTGCGCTGTGGTAGCGGCAATGTCGATCTCCACATACGTGCCCGGACCATCGCTCAACCGAGGCGGATCACTAGGCCCGCTCACCCACGTGTACTGCCCAGCTGGGACCGGTTGTTCCAAGGCCAAATCCAGAATTGCAGTGCCATACATTTCGCCTCGTGGATCGGCAATGAGTTCCAAGCGTTCCCCGTCCGGGCCGTGGAAGTACATCGACGTGCCGCTAGCGACCTCGTAAGTTATCCCAGCCGCGGTTAGTCGGGTTTGAGCGGCAAGCCAGTTTTCCTTCGTCATCGAGATCGACAGGTGGTGATGGCCGCCAATGACTTCTCGAAACGAATCCCGCTCGATCCCGGGCAGATCGAAATACGCGATGAGGTTGCCGTTCCCTGCATCGAAGAAGAAGTGCGTTGACCCCTCAAGATCCCGATTTTCAAACATGTCGACGAGGGGAAACCCCATCGTCTCCTGCCAAAACCGCACGGTCCGCTCCACATCAGAACTAATCATGGCGTAGTGATGAATCCCCCGCGCCGTCGAAGCCGGTCGATCTTTCGGCTCAGCCAGGAAGCTTGAACGGATCTCGGCCCTACGGTTTCCCAGAGCCTCTCTATTGATTCCCATTGTCACTCCAGAGTTGTGGCTACCAAAGCAAGAAACCCCGTCCGCAAGGAACAGGGCCGCAAAAAATTTGGTGCGCTCGGAGGGACTCGAACCCCCAACCTTCTGATCCGTAATCAGATGCTCTATCCGTTGAGCTACGAACGCGTATATGAATCTTGAATCAGAGAGCCTATCGGAGTCCGGCGGGGTTCCAGACAGGAATTCCTACCGGCTCCGATGAGCCAACTGGCGGAGAAGGAGGGATTTGAACCCTCGGACCCAGTTTCCCAAGTCCCCTCATTAGCAGTGAGGTCGATTCGGCCGCTCTCGCACTTCTCCATGCCGGACGAATCCGGCGGCTGTCAATTGTTTCACACCGCCGCCAACCTCGCAGACTGATTTCGGTTATTACCGCTACGGGCTGGTAGGTGCTGTTGGTTGTCAAGTCCCGAAAGGTTGGTGATGCGGCTGCTGTTGTTTGGGGCATGGAACAACGATGGCTGAGAACCATTTGGTTCCCAGCCACTGCGTTGTCTACATTCATGCGGAAGAGGAGGGATTTGAACCCTCGGAACCTTGCAGTTCAACGGTTTTCAAGACCGTCGCATTCGGCCGCTCTGCCACCCTTCCCGGTAAAGCGCAGGCACGATCCTACCTATCCCGGCCCCAGCCCGTTACCGGTTTTGGATCGACTTCCTTCTAGCCCGAAGCTGACGGAGCTACACAGACCCGACGCCAGGGATTAATTGACATGAAAACCTGAACTGACGCTTTCGAAAATTACCGACTACCGTTCTGGCTATGTCCACGATTCGTGCCCGTTGGTTCTCTGTGAGTCTTATTCTGGCAGGCCTCTTGGCCATGGCTCCCCTCAGGGCAACCGCTGCACTTCCGCCGCAAACCTCAACCGAGTTGGCGGAACTTACCGGACGGGCTGTGTTGGCGACCGTCACGGCCGTGAAAGCCTACGGACCAACGCCTGCACCTCTGCCCGAGGGAATGGTTGGCCCAATCCCAGGACAACGAGCACAGAAGGTGACGCTGAGGGTGAGTGAGGTGATCCGTTGGGGAACTTCGAAGCGTCCGAAGAAGGACACAACTATCGTGGTCACCAAGCCAACGGAGCCCTATTCGGTAAAGATCGGCGACACGGGCATTTTCCTTCTGTCTAACTGTGCACCAAATGATCCAGTGCTTGTCGGGCGCTATGGAACCGTTGGGGAGAATCAAACCGAGCTTCGGGCGACCCTAAAATCGACGAAAGCCGTGCGTTGCGGCTAAGGCGAGCTCGGTGTCACAAACCCAGATCGGCAATTCGACGACGACCGAGAAAACCATGATTGTCATCGTGGTACCAAGCAAGCTCAGGTTCGTTTTCTAACCAACACAGCAGCAACGTTTTGTCGGCGTAATGCATAGGGAAATCGATTATTAGGGGCGCATACCCTTTGACCTGGATGCCTTGGGCGCCAAACCAATCGAGCGCCTCAGAGAGCCTTGCCTCAAGCGCCTTGACTTCGGGTAGCTGGGTCTTGTCGCCCTCGTTGAGCCGTTCCATCCGGTATGCCAACTCGGCGCGAACTTCAATGATCGACTCGGCCCGGAGGAACACTTCAGGCATGAGCGACTGTGCTTCGGATAGAGAAAAGAATCGTTCCACCCTCTCAGCCTTGCAGCACCTGATCGGTTTAACCCCTTTGGTTGGACCAAGCACGTCTGTTGGGCTGACCGCGCGTAATTTAAGATCAGCTAGCAATCGGCCCGCCGCCATTTTTGGAATGCGAAGGTCTATGCCTGTTCGAGGCTTGTCTGCGTTGGACCGGCTGTGCAAGGCCTTGGGTCAAGACTCATGGACATCAACCGAGCAAAAGAACGACGATGCCCCGCAGCAGCGGTTGTGTCGGGGGCGGACTCGCTAACCGGTGCAACGTACCCAATCGGAGGATTTACCAGGCAAAGGCCGTTGTAGAGGTTTCCGCGGACGGTTTGGCCATCGGCAACCTTTACATCGCAAGTTGGCGCAGGATCGGCAGAGGCCACAGCTATCCCAGGTTTGGCCCTTTCGACCGTACCCTTTTGCACATCGGCAGCAGCAGCTCCTCCGACCAAAGCCAACCCACCAATCACCGAGCCGGCGAGCCACGCCACGTAGGTTCGTTCTTGCTTCATTTGTGTGATCCTAACGGTCCGACGAGGGAGTTCCTAGCTCCTTCAACGTATCGGCGCTGAGATCTGGTTCCTTGAGCGGAGGAAGTCGTTTGATGCGGTGCGCTGAAGTGAGAACGGCCCGAGCAAATTGCTCGGGCCGGTGGTTCGATTTTCGCTACGCCGACGGGTGAACCCGCCTGGAAGCTGAAACTTAGACGCTTAGGCCTTTTACGATTTCGGCCATGAGTTCGCCGGCTTCGGTGGGGTTAAGGCCAATCTTTACGCCAGCAGCAGCCAGTGCGTCCATCTTGCCTTGAGCGGTGCCCTTGCCTCCGGAGACGATGGCGCCTGCGTGGCCCATCTTCTTACCGGCGGGTGCGGTTACTCCAGCGATGTATGCGGACATAGGTTTCGTGACGTGGGCCTTGATGTACTCGGCGGCTTCTTCTTCGCCGGTTCCGCCAATTTCGCCGATCATGATGATGGCGTGGGTGTCGGGGTCGGCTTGGAAGGCTTCAAGGGCATCAATGAATGCGGTGCCGGGTACGGGGTCGCCACCGATACCAACACAGGTGGTTACGCCAATGCCCAGTGCTTTGAGTTCATACAGCGCTTGGTAGGTCAGCGTGCCTGAACGCGAAACGATGCCAACGTTGGGCTTACCAGCAACCGGTGGAAGTGCGATTTCGCCGGCGGTGATGCCGATGTTGCACTTACCTGGGCTGATGATGCCAGGGCAGTTTGGGCCCAACAGACGGGTGTTGGGGTAGTTGCGCTTCAACAGGTTGTAGGTCTTGGCTTCGTCTTGGGCGGGGATCCCTTCGGTGATGCACACGATGAAGGCAATGCCAGCAGCGGCAGCTTCCAAGATGGCGGCCGATGCAGCCTTTGGTGGCACGGCAATGAACGAGGCGTTGGCTCCGGTTGCGGCAACAGCTTCGGCCACGGTGTTGAAGACGGGAATGCCTTCAACGTCGGTGCCGCCCTTGCCTGGCGTTACGCCGCCGACAATGTTGGTTCCGTAGGCCTTGTTGCGCAGACCGTGGTACTTGCCCTGTCCGCCGGTGAGGCCCTGCACGATGACCTTGGTGGTTTCGTCAACAAAAATGCTCATGATTGATGTTCTCTCTTAAAGATCTGTGTACGTATGACCAGCGCGCTGATCATCTTCGATGCCCGTTCCGAAGAACTTGCCTGAAACGCCATTGAGCGTTGGATGAAATCGGTTCTGCATTAGGTTGCAACTACTCCGAAGCCGGATCATCGAGCCAATTCGACGGCGGCACGGGCGGCTTCGAGCATGGTGGGCTTGGAGATCAAGCGGTCGGCAGGAATACCTGCGGCGGCAAGAATCGCGCGTCCTTCTTCGGCGTTGGTGCCGTCGAGACGAATCACGATGGGGGCGTTCAACTTTACGCGACCCATGGCTTCAACGATGCCCTTGGCTACTTCTTCACCGCGGGTGATGCCACCGAAAATGTTGATGAAGATGGACTTCACCATTGGATCGGTATTGATCACCTCAAGTGCGCCGGCCATTACGTCGGCATTTGCTCCGCCACCGATGTCCAAGAAGTTTGCAGCGGAACCGCCAACCTGGTTAACCACGTCGAGGGTGGACATGGCCAAGCCTGCGCCGTTAGCAATGATGCCGACTGTGCCTTCGAGGCCGATGTACTGCAGGCCTTTGGAGTGAGCGAGGGTTTCACGGGAGTCACGCAGAACGGTTGCTTCGTACTCGGCCCAATCGTGGCGGTACATGGCGTTCTCATCGAGCGACACCTTGGCATCGAGGGCGAGCACGGTTCCTTGAGGGGTCAAAACCAAAGGATTGATTTCGGCCAGATCGCAATCGCCTTCGGTGAAGCAGGTGTAAAGCTGCACCAGGATCGCTGCGGCTTGATCAACGGCGATGGGGTTCAGTTTGGCGTCGACACAGGCTTGACGGGCTTGTTCCAACGAGATGCCATCGACCGGATCGATATGGATCTTGATGAGGGCATCGGGGTTGTTGACGGCAACTTCTTCGATCTCCACGCCACCTTCGGCGGAAAGCATTAGGAGGTGCTTCTTGGCGGAACGATCGAGGGTGTAGCTGGCGTAATACTCTTCGGCGATGTCGGCGGCGTTGGCCACGAACAGGCGGTGGACGATATGGCCTTTGATGTCCATATGCAGAATGTTGCCGGCGTGGAAGCGAACTTCTTCTTCGTTCTCGGCGATCTTTACGCCGCCTGCCTTGCCTCGGCCACCAACTTGTACCTGGGC
>JAYUVJ010000079.1:0-2423 GCA_043754155.1 Acidimicrobiia bacterium | reverse complement strand
CGCCCCCACCAGTTGGCCTTCCCACAGAAGCTCAATGTCCAAGGTGGTCACTTCTTCGGGAGTAACGATACGCGCACCAAGCGCCTCGGCTACGGGAGCCATTGCCGCGAGAAAGGGGTGTTCCACTGCACGAACCTTAGTGCAGTGCAACGTCTGCTTGACGGGCCCGACGTAGGCCGACGACTTGTGGATAGATCACACCAGATTCGAGTGGCAATGTTTCATTTTCGTGAACCACTATCGACTCCCTTGACAAAACGTAAAGGTAGCGTCGATCATGGATTAGTGCATTTTGATGACCGTTTCGTGCTGCCCAAACCACTATCGGGCCTGCGCATCAACGGCCAACGACTGCTCAAGCGCATTGCCAGCCTTGGCGAGATTGGCCCTATCCAAGGCAAGAACGGCGAAGCGGGATCGGCACGCCTCGCCCTTACCGACGAGGACCGAGAAGGTCGCGAACTCGTAACGACCTGGATGCGTGAGCTGGGGCTAGCAGTGCGTATCGACGCAATCGGCAACGTGTTAGGAGTTCGTGCGGCCGCCGACGGGTCCACGGCCAACCCAGTGATGACCGGGAGCCACATCGACACGGTGCGAACTGGCGGGCTCTACGACGGAAACCTCGGTGTACTGGCCGGCTTAGAAATCATCGAAACTCTCGACACCGCACGAATCGCCACCAGACGTCCCATGGCCGTGGCGTTCTTCACCAATGAGGAGGGCGCCCGTTTCAATCCCGACATGATGGGCAGTCTCGTCTACTGCGGCGGCATGGGCGCTGAAGAGGCGTACAACGTGGTGGGTATCGATGGCGCAAGTGTGGGCGATGAACTGGCGCGGATTGGATACTTGGGCACCAACCCTTGCCCCGGCGAAGCTCCCCACGCGTTTGTTGAGTTGCACATTGAACAGGGGCCCGTCCTCGAAGCAGAAGGAATCCGTTTCGGCGCCGTGACTGGCGTTCAGGGCATTTCGTGGCAGGAACTCACCATTAGTGGAGAGTCCAATCACGCCGGGACCACCCCTATGTCGCTGCGCCATGATGCTGGTTACGCAGCCGCTCGTATAGCTACGTTTGTCCGTGAATTGGCTTTGGAAATGGGCCACCCGCACGTGGGCACTGTCGGCCAAATCACCTTGCACCCCAACCTTGTCAACGTAGTGGCCGCGACTGCGGTGATGACGGTTGATTTACGCAACACCGATGAGGCGATCCTGACCGAATCGGAGCGCCGCTTCAGTGCTTTCGTTGCTGAGCTGGCCGCATCCGAAGGCGTCACTATTACTTCGCGCGTGCTGGCCCGTTTTGAACCGGTGGCGTTTGACGAACGAGTAATTGGATTGGTGGAGCGCACCATCGCCCGGCTCGGCAATAGCGGGAAACGGATGCCGAGTGGCGCTGGACACGACGCACAGATGTTGGCCCGCATGTGCCCTACGGCAATGATTTTCACGCAATCTCACAAGGGTATAAGCCACAACCCAGCCGAGTTTACCGAGCCCGCCGATCTTGTTATGGGTGCAGATCTTTTGTTGCAGGTCATGCTCTCGCTTTCAGAAACCGATGTTGCCATTTCGGCCGAACCCCCCGCCGTTGCCATTCTTACGACAACCCACGCTCATGGATCCGATGTTGCCGTCACCCATACCGCTGGTATCCCCGACGGTGGTCCGCCCGATGACGATAATGATGATGATGATGTCCCCGACGAACAGATCGCTGCGTAGGAGACTGTTCTCATGTCACGAATGTTGCGGGTGGGGGCGGGCCAGTTAGGACCCGTACAAAAAGATCATACGCGTGCAGACGTTATTGAACGTTTGCTGCTGTTGCTTCGAGGTGCTGCCGAGCGGGGCTGTGACATGGTTGCATTCCCGGAATTGGCCCTCACTACGTTTTTTCCCCGGTGGTATTCAGAAGACGAGGCCGCCATCGACGCCTGGTTCGAAGCGCAGATGCCTTCAACAGTGACCCAACCTCTGTTCGACGAGGCCAAGCGCTTAGGTGTGGGTTTTACATTGGGCTATGCGGAGTTGTTGGCTGCCGCGAATGCTCCCGACGGTCGCAAGCATCGGTACAACACCCAAATAATGGTGGAACGCGATGGCACCGTGGTGGGCCGGTATCGGAAGGTACACATCCCAGGGCACGAGACGAATGAACCTTGGCGGCCGTTTCAGCATTTAGAGAGGTACTACTTTGAATCAGGTCCGGATGGGTTCGGGGTGTACCGGGCCTTTGGTGGCATTGTGGGCATGGCCACCTGCAACGATCGCCGATGGCCGGAGACTTACCGTGTGATGGGCCTGCAAGGGGCCGAGTTGATCACTATTGGTTACAACACTCCGATCTTCTATGCGCCAGATCCCGGCCAAAATGCATTGCAGTTGTTCCATAATGATCTGTGCATGGCCTCGGG
>JAYUVJ010000078.1:0-3073 GCA_043754155.1 Acidimicrobiia bacterium | reverse complement strand
GCTAGAAAGTTCGCCCTCATCGCCCGTGGCAAACCATCCATCGACAGTGAGAGGATCGGCGCCCTCTGGGGTGAGCAAACCGTTGGCGTCTTTTTGTCGGTAGGTACGAAACAGCATCGGTCCGCGGAGTTCTAGGAGCCCGCTCACTACCCGCACTTGGACACCTTCGAGAGCGAAGCCGTTGTAAACCACGCCGCTACCGGTTTCCGTCATACCGTAGGTGCGCAGACTATTAGACGGAAGGTCGCTAGGGAGAGCCGAGCCTCCCACCACAATGCATTTCCAACGAGAGGGATCGATGCGCTTGAAGGCCGAAACTACCAGCGACGTGTGAGTGGCTCCGCGGCTAGGTGCGCTGTTGACTGCGTCGGCATCAAAGGTCGGTAGAACCGTGAGCGGCGTACCAGTGTGCAGCGCTCTGGTGACCACTGACAAACCTCCAATGTGGGCGAGAGGAAGGCAAGAAAGCCAACGGTGACGGCCAGGATCGATACCAATCCGAACAGAGGTGGCCAAGGCCGACGCAACTACCGCCGCATGGGTAAGCACCACGCCCTTGGGGAGCCCGGTAGTGCCAGAAGTGGGAACCACAAGGGCGTCGCCCGAGGCACAAGGAATTCCACCCTCACGTGCTGATTCCCCCTGAGATGTAACGATTGCTGCGGGGCGCATTGCTTCGAGCAGCTGGAGCTTCGCTCGGATCGGAAGTCGCTGATCTATCGGAAGAACTGTGTCGCCGTCGTCCCAGATTCGTTGTAGGTGCTCAACAAATTGGGTACTTGGGACAAGATCAAGGGCAACGAGGCGACAAGTCATTGGGCTGACCACGATACGGGATTGTGCTCCAAGCTTCACGGTGCCCGGCCAAAAGGATCGTGGGCGTCCGTGTTCTACGCACCGCTCCCGCCTAATCTTGGCTTCGTGAGTTCCCCAGCAGCATTTTCGGCACCCCTCCCCAGTGGTTGGAGGGCATGGGTCGCAGGATCACGACCGCGAACGCTTCCCGCCGCTGTTGTGCCTGTAGCTGTAGGAACGGCCCTGGCCCAGGTGGAGCACGGCGCGGTGCTCTGGCGAGCATTGCTGGCCCTTGTGGTGTCTATGGCGCTCCAAGTGGCGGTCAACTTCGCCAACGATTATTCCGATGGCATCAGGGGAACCGACAACGTACGACTAGGGCCACTTCGCCTCGTCGGTTCGGGAGTGTTCCCCGCCAAAACCGTCAAGATCGCCGCATTAATGGCCCTGAGTGTGGCCGCAGTTGCCGGTCTGGTGCTCGCCTCGGTTACCTCTTGGTGGTTATTGGCCGTAGGTGCCGCGGCGATGGTGTCGGCCTGGTTCTATACCGGAGGGTCGAACCCCTACGGCTACGCCGGTTTTGGGGAAGTGTTTGTGTTCGTGTTTTTTGGCGTAGTGGCTGTGGTGGGAACGGTCTATGTACAAACCGAAACCTTTCCAGCCACCGCATGGATAGCCGCACTACCTGTTGGTCTGTTGGCGATGGCGTTGCTTGTGGTCAACAACCTTCGTGACATTCCCGGTGACACTACGGCGAACAAGCGAACCCTCGCAGTGCGACTGGGCGACCCAACAACGCGCAAGCTTTACCTGGCGTGCGTGGGGATTGGAGTTGCGGGATGCGTTCCCATGGCGTTCTCTGCGAATCGCCCCTTTGCTGTGGCAGGGCTGGCTACCGTTGCGGTACTGCGGCCACCAATAAAAGCCATCACCAGCGGTGCGAAGGGCCGCGATCTCATTGCGGTGCTTGGCGGCACGGGCAAGGCGCAAATGGTTTTTGGGCTCCTTACCACCGTGGGCCTTCTGGTGCGCCTGTAGTGAATCGTTCTCGCCCCCGGCGCGATCATCCCGATGATGCACTTCGTCGTTTGGCGCGTCCGCCGAAATCTGGCCGCCCGGCGATCACCTCGCAGTATCCTGGCCCACGGTCACGAAGCGCCGATAGCCGACGGTTTCGCTTCTTCGCCTTTCTCGGCCTTGTTCTCCTCGCCGTTCTCGCCGTGCCCCTGCTAAAAAAACCGAACGTCATATCTATGGAAGGCCTAGCCGATGGGGACACCCTGACCGCTGAGCAGATCCAAACTAAACCCATTCTCTTCCGTATCAAACCACTGTCGGCACTGAAAAATGCCATTCTGCGCATAGATGGCGCCCCGGCACGCGTTTCGCTCACCGAAGACCAAACGGCTCTTCGCTGGTTGCCACCCGAGTTGGCCGAAGCCCCACACGTGATCACTATTTCGTCGGGTAAAGGTTTGCTGTGGAGAGGAGCGGCCACGAGCACCATCCGGTTTACTCAGGACTCGATACCCCCGGTTTTGGTTCTCGACGGCACGAGCGGTGAACTTAAACCGGGGGAGCCGTTCATCGTGAGTGGATCGGTCAGCGAAAACGTCGATCTCACCATCGATGGACTCAACGTTGCGGTAACCAAAAATCGGTTCAAAGCTACGTTTCGTTACCCGCCGATCGGGGAAGTTCGCGTCGTAGCTACCGACCCCGCAGGAGGAATTGCCACGGCGACAGTAGGCCAGGGCCTCACGCTTCCGCGTCGCCGAGGAGTTCTCATGCCCGCAGCGGCTTGGGTTGATCAGGATCGGCGTAACGCCATGCTGGAGATGGCCAAAGAAGGCCGGATCAACGCGGTTGTGCTTGACGTAAAAAATGATCGAGGCGAAGTCAATGTGGTGACCGATCTTGCCGACGTGGAAAAGTTTGGTGCTGCGCGTAACGTGTACAACCTTGCCGATGCAGTGAGCGACTTACATCGTCGAGGAATTAGGGTCATAGCCCGAATCGTGACGCTTCGCGACCCAATTGCTTCAGACTCGCTTTGGTCATCTGGTAACTACGCGGCAGTGGTGCAGCATCTGGATGGTTCGATGGTGGAAACCCCAACTGGGGGCTATTTGAACCCGGCGAATCCTGCTGCTCGGGCGTACCTTTTGGATCTCGCACGGTTTGTGGCGGACAAAGGGGTTGATGAAGTGTTGCTGGACGGTATCCAACGGCCCACGGGAGCTCTCGATGAGTTTATGTTCGAAGGGCTGGACACACT
>JAYUVJ010000077.1:0-3127 GCA_043754155.1 Acidimicrobiia bacterium | reverse complement strand
CGCATCCGAGAACCGGTTCAATCACTACCCGGTCCCCATCGAGATCAGCAACAACCTCGTGACCAGGGGTAAAGGGAAACGACACAATCGATTCGAAGTACCGCGACGAACGTCCATCAACCGTCGCCAAATCGCTACCGCAGATCCCAGCCAAGCGAGGCTGAATACGAACCCAATCGGCGCCCGGTGCGGGAACTTCAGGAGCCATATCGTCAAGCGACAACGGTCCACGTGAGGCACCGTTTCCGGGTTTGATCATTCCCGCTAAACGAGCTGCGGCGAACTTCGGAATCGACCGCTCAAATTGCAATGCTTTCATGACGCAACCTTTGGGTTCTGTGCGTTCCATGATCGAGCACTGGCCGCAGGGGTCGGGACAGGTTCAAACTTGTGGAAGTAGGTGCTCGTTAAGCACCTGTTCACACAGGTTCGCCGAGTTCGATGGGTGTGGGTCGAAGTTGTCGAACTAGATCGAGTGCTGGCCTGTTCAAACTTGTGGAGATGGGTGTTTGTTGAGCACCTTTTCACACAGGTTCGCGGGGACCGGCGTCTGGATCGGGCGCTGAGGCTCATGACGACTGCGCCTCAGAGGTCTCAGCCAAACCAGCGGAAGCAACCCCAAGCGCCACATAGCCAGAGCCTGAAGCGTTGCGTGGTTGGTACTTCGGGGTTCTGCTGGGCTGACGGGTGGGATTCAATCGGCCGATCGGAAGCAACGCTTTGCCTGCACCCGGGGCTTTGGGCCAGTCCTCCACATGCCATCCGCGCTTGCGGGCAATGGTGGCCAGCTTCGCCTCGGGATTCACGGCAACCGGATAGCCAACAGCTTCAAGCATGGGAAGATCAGAAGCCGAATCTGCATAAGCAATGGATTCTTCCAACGACAGATTCAACGACGATGCGTAATCCGCCAAGATCAAAGCGCGAGATTCACCGGTTGGGGGTCCGACATCAAGCTCGCCGGTGAAGGTTCCGTCTGCACGCATAGTAAGCCTGGCGGCCACGATTTCATCAAACAGCGGACGAAGCGGCTCGACCAAGAAGTCCAACGCTCCGGTAATTAGAATCGTTTTGTGACCCAACGCTCGGTGCTCACGAACTCGTCGGATACCGGCCGGGAACGACTTGGTCACCACGAGATCAGTGAGGTAACCCCAGGCATCTTGGGAGAGCAACTCGGCCGGAGCATTGTCGTAACGACGGTAGAACGTCCGCAAGAAATCGCCACGGTCTTTGCGGTCGAGGGCCAGGAGCTTCGGGGCTTGACGGAACATGTCGGCCGTGAAGCGAATTCGTTCCGAAGTGCTCAAATCCCGTGTAGCCAACCACGCAAAAGATTCCACCACATTCGATGAAATCAGCGTGTTCTCAAGGTCAAACGCCGCAATATGGCGATCGGGGGAAAGGATGTTCTTCATGGCCCGATCGGAGCGGGAAAGACCTTCCTTCTTGTTGGCCGTGGTCTTTACGCGGGCATGGATTACCACTGAAGGTAAGTGCACATTGCGTACGTAATCGCGCCATTCAATGGCATCGGGATCGAAACAGAACTGGGATTGTTCGGCATCAACAATGCGCGCTTGCAATGCCAGCAAGCGATCTACTCGGAACAGTGCCTCGGTTTCGGTATACGCACCATAGAGCTCTACGTACGACAACGCTCGTTCAGCGTCGACACGGCGCTCTTCAAGGCGTGCAGCCAACTCAGCTTGCTTACCACGAACGGGAAGTGCACTTATTAACTTCTCGCCGCGCTTGAGCATGTCGGTTGCTCGGCGCAATTGCTGCTCAACCCGTCCGCGCCCCGGAAACGACCACTCCGGAACCAGGATGGGCTGGCCCTCTTTGTCATATAACGGATGTTCGGTGAACCATTCACGGATGGTGTCGACCATCTCGCGGTAGCGCAGCGGCTTGCGCGAACCTGAGGCAACTTGATACACGGTGGGCTCACCGGCAGCGGGACCGTCGGCACACACGGCTATGAGGGCAGCAACAACTTGGTCAACGGGAATGACGTCGACAACACCTTCAGGAATACCCGGAAACTCTTTGAGTAGTCCGCGCGCATAGGAAATGATGACCGGCTCGGCCATACGAAATCCGCGAATCCAACCAGGCTTAGGTTCCAGCAGCGCCGACTCAATAATCGACGGACGCACAATGGTGACCGGCACGCCATCGCGGGTCTGTAGTAGCGCTCGTTCGCCTAGGGCCTTGGTATAGGCGTAGGCGTCGGGCCAACCCAGTGACGCCGCACGAGCAATGCCGATTTCCACCAACTGAGCTCGTACCCAGTCCTCTCGAAGCTTCTCGGTCTTTGCTGACAGCAGGGGAGTGCCAGCAGCTCCCAGCTCCGAGCGGGCTTGTTTGCGGAACTTCTCCAACTGCTTTACCGTGCGGGAAGCAGCATCGGTATCGGAACGCAAGCGCCGGGACGCAGCAACTTCGGCCTTCCAATCGGCCTCGGTAGCAAACGGCGTTTCGGGGAGAACCTTTTCGGGGGCGTCCCCGCGACGTGAACCAGCCACGTAACAGGTTGAAACAGCCACCAAATGACCGCGACAGCCCGATTGCCGCATGGCCGCCGCTACCCGGGTGGGTCCTAGGAGATTGGTTTCCACCGCCGAATCAAGTGGCGAATCGAACGCCACGGCCGCCGCTGAGTGCACCACCGAGTGACACGTGCCGAGAATGGCCTTGCCCTCGTCGGTAAGACCCATGCCATCGCGGGAGACATCACCTTCGATCACGATGATACGGCGGGCCATTTCGGCATCGAAGTTTTTGCCGTGCTGCTCGCGCAAACGGTCAAAACAATCATTGCGGAGGATTTCGCGCTTGACCCGGTCGAGTGGGGTGGTCCGCTTTCCGGCGCGAACCACAACTACCAACTGGCAGCCAGGCACGCAACGCAAAAAGCGTTCAACCAGGGCCGTTCCCAGGAATCCCGTTGCGCCGGTGATGGCGATTCGGGCTCCGTTGAGACGGTCGACGATGGAGAACGGCGACACCAAATCCGACACGCGAGGGAGAACCAGGCCAGTGGGGGAAGTGGTTGAAGCCGCAGCGTTGGAGGTAACCGTTGCGTCCATGAGGTGCCTGTTCTATCACTCCTTTGACCTTC
>JAYUVJ010000076.1:0-2180 GCA_043754155.1 Acidimicrobiia bacterium | reverse complement strand
GCCTCCGCTGCCGATACGGCTGAAGAATCTGTTGTCGATGGTTCGCTAGAGATCGGGGCCACCGAAGTTGTCGAACCGGAGATTGATCCACTTGAGGCTGCCGAACTCGCCGGTGAGCTTCCCGGCGCGCCGATCGTGGTTGATCTGCTTGAACAGGCCGATGCGGAAGCACTTGGTGTTGTCCGCGAGCTCGACCCCGGGGATGTGCTGAACGACCCGTCGTGGGAACCCGACGAGCCGATCGACCTTGATGAAATCGTCGCTGCGTTCGACGAACCGGAAACCGATCTCTTCGGTGAGTCGTTTTCGTTAGGGGCAACCGACCAGAATTCAAAAGTGCTGACTGAGGCTCCTAAAACCGATCTGTTCGGTGAACCCCCAACACCAGCGACCGCTGAGCCCGAAATTTTTGTAAACCCAACCGAAGGGCCCGAAACCGATTTGTTTGGAGAGCCGATTTCGCAGTCCGGTCACGCCGATCAAAACGAACCGGTCGAGAATGAACCTGCGGCAATCTTTGCGTCGCCCCAAGCCTGGAATGTTGCGTTGGCCCGCCCGGTTACCGAAGTGATTGCGGATCAGGTCGATACCGACGGGCGCCGGAACCGTTCGGTCGATGCAGTGTGGGAACTGGTGATTGGCCAAGGGTCAATGGTGGAAACGCTTCGATCTGCCGCGCAACAACCGGTGCATGCCTATCTATTTGTGGGGCCGCCGGGCGCCGGGAAAGTTCGTGCGGCGTTGGCGTTTGCGGCCTCGGTGCTTTGCCCGAAAGGTGGGTGTGGCGACTGCGATGTGTGTCGTCGAGCGCTGAACCAAACCCATCCCGATTTGCTCAATGTGGAACGTGAGGGCGCTTCGATTTCGGTTGATCAGGCCCGTGAAATTATTCGCCTGGCCCTGCGCTCACCCGTCGAAGGCAGCAGAAAAGTTTTGATCCTCAACGACTTTCATCTCGTCACCAACGCTGGGCCAACGTTGCTCAAAATCATTGAAGAACCGCCACCTTCCACGATTTTCCTAGTGCTGGCCGAGCAAGTCACCAACGAACTCGTCACCATTGCTTCGCGTTGTGTACAAATGCCCTTTGCCTCACTGAGTGTCAGTGCGGTAGTTGAAGCGTTGGTGGCTAGCGGCATTGATGGAGCGGTTGCGAAAACGGCAGCCAACGCCGCTGGCGGACGACTTGATCGGGCCCGACTGTTGGCTACCGATCCCGAAGTGGCCAACCGCATGGCCTTTTGGCGAAACATCCCCCGCCGCCTCGATGGCACAGGAGCTGCGGCATCGGTCGTCGCTGCCGAAGCCGTCGGTATGCTCGACGCAGCGGCTGTAGGCCCCCTGGAAGCCCGTCAGGCCGAAGAGGTGGCCAGTCTCGATGCACGGTTGGAGTTAATCGGCGGAAAGGGCGGCGCTGGGCAACGCAAAGAACTGCAGGAACGACACAAGCGGGAACTGAAACGCCTCCGCGACGACGAGATCCGCTTCGGTCTGGCCACCCTGGCCCAGGCCTATCGAGCGATTCTCCTCGCTCCCGAAGCTGGATCCACCGATCAACGCAAAGCTATCGCCGCAACCACCCGAGTAGCCACAGCCAGTGAACATTTGATTCGTAACCCCAACATCAACCTGCTCCTGGCAGCCTTATTTGTGGATCTTTCGCCGGAGCGCCGTTAGACCCGAAGGTGGCACTTGCCGGTTGGGGCATCGGTCGGGTGCGAATGCGGTGAATAAGCCTGTCTACAAAGGGCTGATTGACCGCACGTGAGCCGCTGAATTTCGGGCCGGGTTACGGTGACTTCTGGTGATCGCGGGCGAATCGTGAAGTGCGGAACATGTACCAAGCAACGGCTTCGATGTTTCGAAGGAAACATTGGCCGAACTCGAACCTGATTTAGGGTGAGCGTCGGCTAAGATTTTTGCTTCCACCCGCCCGGGTAGCTCATTCGGTAGAGCAGCTCACTCGTAATGAGCAGGTAGCCGGTTCAATTCCGGCCTCGGGCTCCAGTTTTATGTCATTTCCCCCATCGCAGTACCGTCGGTGGCACAACGTAGCTATTTGAGTGATAAGAACCAGGCACTATGCATTCGTTTGCTCCCGCCCCCACGATTGAGGAAATCGAACAGTTCTCCGATCAAGACATCGAGAACCCAACCCTGCTCGCCGTACCCGCCTACTT
>JAYUVJ010000075.1:0-7088 GCA_043754155.1 Acidimicrobiia bacterium | reverse complement strand
AGGCCGTCCCTCAGTGCGCCTGCTGGTAGCTCACGAATTATTTCGTCGAGCAATCGTCCGGGTAGCAACACTGCTGGAAACCGGCCGGCCACCCCGTCGCCGGTAGTGCAGCAGCGCCAAAATGCTGCGAACCCAGTGCCAACACCTTCAGCATCAGCTCCTTTGGCTGCGGCCGCAGGTGAAGATGGCTTAGTTGCTGCTCCCGTGGCTGACGCTGCTGCCCCTCGTGGACCACAGCCATCGCCACGTTCGGCCACCGGCAAGCCAATTCCACCACCACCAGGGATGCCACGCAGCTTTAGTGGCCGCCCAATTCCGCCTCCTCCGGGACCTCGTTCCACCCCTCCCGGTCGCCCTGGTGGCCCTGGAACTGCTCGTGGACCTGGTGGTCCAGGCGCCGGTCGTGGCCCTGGTGGACCCGGTGGACCGAATCGTGGCGGTCCCCCTGGCGCTCCAGGCGCTGCCGGTGCCCCAGGCGCGCCCGGCGCCCCAGGCGCCCCAGGTGCACGTCCGAACTATCTTCCCGGCCGTCCCGGCGGTGGCAACTTTGCCCGTACCTCTGTACCGGGTGCCGGTGTTCCTCGCTCCGCCCCTGGTGGCGGCGGTGGACCTGGCGGTCCAGGTCGTGGCGGTCCAGGTGGGGGTCGTGGCGGCGGAGCTCGTCCTCAGCAACGCCAGAGTCGATCTAAGCGTCGTAAGGCGTTTGAAGAGCTAGAGCCCACGCGGATGATGAACTATTCGCGTTCCGATGCCCAGGTTCCTTCTGGGGAAATCATCGTTGAACGCGGAATGTCGGCCCAAGAAATTGGACCTCGTTTCAATCGCACCGCAGCCGATGTGGTCAAGTTCCTTATGGGACAAGGCGAAATGGTTACCGGTACCGCTTCACTAACCGATGAAATGATCGAGCTTTTCGCTTTAGAAGTGGGCGGCCAACTGCTGTTGGTTGATCCAGGTCAGCAGCAAGAAGCCGAACTTCAACAGTTGTTTGATGACTCGGATGAAGATCCAGAGTTGGAAGTTACCCGTCCGCCGATCATTACGATCATGGGCCACGTTGACCACGGTAAAACCTTGTTGCTTGACCGTATTCGTGAAACCAACGTTATTGCTGGTGAAGCTGGCGGTATCACGCAACATATCGGTGCGTACCAAATCACTAAAGATGGTCGCAAGATCTCCTTCATTGACACCCCTGGCCACGAAGCGTTCACCGCCATGCGTGCCCGTGGTGCTGGCGCTACCGACATTGTTGTGTTGGTAGTTGCCGCCAATGACGGTGTTATGCCCCAAACCATTGAAGCGTTGAGCCACGCCAAGGCCGCCGATGTGCCGATCATTGTTGCCATCAACAAGATCGACATTCCGGATTCCGATCCAAACCGCGTTATGCAGCAGCTCACCGAATACGAGCTCGTCCCTGAAGCTTGGGGTGGCGACACGATTATGGTTGAGGTATCGGCATTGCAACGGCTTGGTATCGACGACCTTTTGGAGCAGTTGCTCTTGGTTGCCGATCTTGAAGACCTCCGTGCTAACCCTGATGGCCCCGGTCGCGGTGTTGTGCTTGAAGCTAACCTCGACATTGGTCGTGGCCCGGTTGCAACGGTTCTCGTTGAGCGTGGAACCCTGCGTGTTGGCGACCCCATGGTTGCCGGTGGCGCGTGGGGTACCGTACGTGCACTTATCGATGATACCGGCAAGCAAATCAAGGAAGCAGGCCCTTCAATGCCTGTACAGGTTCTCGGTCTTTCGGCCGTACCGGGTGCTGGTGATGAGTTCCGTGTGGCCAAGCAGCTCAAAACGGCTAAAACGGTTGCCGAGGCTCGTGAACAAAGATTCCGCTCGATTGGCCTGCGTGGTTCATCGTCTGCTGTTGGTGGTGGCGTCAAGCTCGAAGACATCTTTGATCAGATCCAAAAGGGCGAACAGGCCACGCTCAACCTCATTATCAAAGCCGATGTGCAAGGTACCCTCGAAGCGCTTACTGAAAGCTTGAAGAAGCTTGAGCGTCCAGAAGTGAAGATCGCTTTCGTGCACCGTGCCGTTGGTGCGGTCACCGAAAACGACATTCAGCTGGCCTCAACTACAGGGTCAACCATCATCGCCTTCAACGTGCGTCCGGATCGCAAGAGCCGCACCATGGCCGAAGAGATGGACGTTCAGGTGCGCACGTACCAAATCATCTACAAGGTGATCGAGGATATGCAGGCCGCGATGGTTGGTCTGCTTAAGCCTGAGTTCGAAGAAATTGTTACCGGTGACGCCGAAGTCCGCGAGGTCTTCAGCGTCCCCAAGATCGGCGCGATTGCCGGTTGTATGGTGCGCAACGGTGTCATTACCCGTAACTCCAAGGTGCGTTTCCTTCGTGACGGCACCATCATTTGGACCGGTGCGATTGCTTCGCTGCGCCGCTTTAAGGATGACGTTCGGGAAGTCGCTACCGGGTTCGAGTGCGGCATCGGCCTCACCGATTTCAAAGATCTCAAGCCGGGCGACATCATCGAAACTTACGAAGAAAAAGAGATCGCCCGAGCGTAATCTCTGGTTGTGGTTTTGCCTCGAAACGACCCGTCGCCTCAGGTGGCGGGTCGTTCTCTTTTTGTTGCGAAAGCCTTGGTTGTTGGTGACAGGTAGCGACGCGACGTTAGAACAATGAGGTCGAGGGCGTCGGCCCTGTGGTTTGCTGGAGTATGGGTTTGTTCGCAGCAGTTTTCCGTGTGGAGTTCCATATCCCGGTCGTGCATTCGTTAAAGGAAAAGCGAGGAGCCATCAAACCGGTGATTGATGGGTTAAAGAATCGTTTCAACGTGAGTGTGGCCGAAACGGACTTTCAAGACTTATGGCAACGATGCGAAATTGGGATCGCAGTAGTTGCATCTTCGGCCTTCCATGCCCAGCAGGTAATCGATGAGTGTGATCGGTTCGTTTGGAGCTTTCCAGAAATCACCATCACGACGACCACTATCGATTGGCTCGAACCGCAGTAGCGATGTGCCGCTCAAGGGAGCAACTTTTCCCTGAAGCGACTCGGAGTGACGGGTAGATCAAATAGCTCGTAAGGCTCTTTGTCGGCGCAGTGCGAACATGGCGTGGGAGACTATTTGCGTGAGTCAGCGTCAGCGTAGTGGGTCTGGTCGGAATAGCTCTGGGGGAAGCGGCCGCGGCTCGGGCGGTCGAGGTGGAAGCCGAGGTTATGCCCGTACTTCTCGGGTCAACGAGTCCCTGCGGGAAATTATTGCCGAAGAACTCGAACGAATCGGTGACGACCGCTTGCACATGGTGACCGTTACCGGTATCACGGTGGACTCAGATTTTGGTCGAGCCACGGTATGGTTCTCGGCGCTCGCTCGAGAGGGTGACGAGGCCATGATTGTTGAAGCATTTGCGGAGAATCGCGTGGCTCTTCAGGGTGCAATCGGTCGCCAAGCAAGGCTGAAGCGCACTCCGTTGTTGTCGTTTGCCGCTGACCCGGCCATTCTGAACGGCCAGAAGATCGAGTCGATCATTCGAGATTTACCTCCACGCGCCCCTCATTTGGATACTGACCATTCTGAGTACGATGATGAGTTAGTCGATGATCTCGAAGATGAATCTACCGATGACGATGGCCCCGATCGTGAAGAAACCGACGATCGCGACGATGACGACGATGACGACGATGATGATCACGACGATGACGAACCGTTTGTTCGGGCAGTTGAGGACGGCGACGGGGACGAGCGCAAGTACGGCGTACGCCCGTGATTTACCTGCTTGAGCTGGTCTTGTGATGAGTTCTCAAGCAGAAGCGTTGGCGGAAGCGTACCCAGTTGCCCTGTCGATGGCAGCTGACGTTGTGCGATCAGCCGTGGATGCGGGTACCTCCCTGGCCCTGGCCTGTCACGTCAGTCCCGATGGTGACGCTCTTGGTTCGCTGTTGGGATTCGTACACCTAGCAGATGTCGCTGGGCTTGCAACAGTGAGCGCTTGGCCCAGTCCTTATGCGGTGGCACACCATTACCGTTCAATTCCCGGCTTGTATCGAGGCGTTCCGTCGGGTGAATTTCCGCCGCAGCCACAGGTGATGTTTACCTTTGACTGCGGCTCGCTTGGGCGCCTGGTTGAACTTAAATCAGCCGCTCAATACGCTGCTGCGAATGGCCAACTGGTAGTCCTCGATCATCACGTTAGTAATGATGCTTATGGTTCCATCAACGCCATCAGTCCAACGGCGGCAGCAACGGCGGTGGTGGTGCGGGAGTTGGCGCGTGAACTGGGTTGGGAACTTAACTACAACGCGGCATGGTGTTTGTATGTGGGTTTAGTAACTGATACGGGTAAGTTTCAGTACCAATCCGTGACCCCTGCGGTGTTCGCTTTAGCGGAGGAGCTTTCGTCGTTTGGGTTACCACTGGCGCGAATCTCACGGGAACTCTTCGATGAACACCGATTTGCCTATGTTCGCTTAGCTGCCGACGCATTGGCACGAGCTGAGCTTGACGAAGACCGACGATTTGTGTCGACGTCGGTATCGCTGGCGGACCTTGAGCGTTTCGGGGTTGGATATGAGGAAGCCGAGGGATTGATCGATTGGGTCCGCAGCACCGCCGAGGCAGAGGTGGCCTGTGTTCTTAAGGAAGCCCCGGAAGGATTTCGTGTTTCTTTGCGCTCAGTGGAACTTGTAGACGTTGGCGCGATTGCGGCGGCGTTGGGTGGCGGTGGACATCGATTGGCGGCTGGATTTACTATGCGTGCATCAGTTGGTGAGGTGCGGGCTGCGGTAGTTCGAGAATTGGATACCCAACGGGCCCAAGCTGCTGGCACCGTGTCGGAATCTTCAACGGCGCCATCACCTGCCATGGCTTCTGTGAGCTTTGAAACCTAAGAGCTCGCTATGGGACGCAAGACTAAAGACTCTGGTATCGATGGATTGTTGATCGTCGACAAGCCTGCAGGGTGGACCTCGCACGATGTGGTGGCGAAGTGTCGATGGGCGTTTGGGCAACGACGGGCTGGGCACTCGGGCACCCTTGATCCAGATGCCACGGGCGTGTTGCTGATTGGCTTTGGCCGTGTCACCAAGCTACTGAACTACCTCACTATCCTCCCTAAAACCTACAAGGGTGAAATAGTTTTTGGCTCCGAAACCTCTACCCTCGATGCGTCAGGGGATGTTACGCATACCTATGATATGGCAAAGGTTTCCCTGGCAGACGTTGAAGCTGCTGCAACGAACTTCGTTGGCGAAATTATGCAGGTGCCGCCCATGGTTTCGGCCCTATCGATCGACGGCGTGCGGTTACACGTCTTGGCACGGCAGGGTATCGAAGTGGAGCGCCAAGCGCGTCCGATCACAATTTATTCATTGACCGTCGACGGTGAAGTGGAATCCGGTGTGTTTGCCATTACCGCCACGGTTTCTTCAGGCACGTACATTCGCACACTCGCCGCCGATATCGGCACGGCTTTGGGTGGGGGAGCGCACTTGCGAAATTTGCGTCGTACCCAAATCGGATCGTTTGCGGCCGGTGACGGGGCATTGCTCAATGAGGCGATCGGCACTCAAACTTTGCTCACCCCAGCACAAGCCATGCGGGATTACCCATCGTGTGTGGTTGATGAACCGACCGAAGTGTTCGTCCGTAACGGGAGAGTTTTGCCATTGACCCAAGTGTGGACCGGGCCGGGTGAAGTACCAGCGAGTGATTGGCTGGTGCTGTCCAACGGCTCCGAGGTTCTTGCCACGTATCAACGATTCCGAGTGGACCAGGCCAAGCCAGCAGTAGTTGTCGCCCGCTTCGGTGACTGATTCGTGAACTCTTTGCCTCACCAAAGACTTCGGTCTCAGGTCGTTGTGACACTTTCTCGCTGCAATGGTGAGGTACCTATGTATTGCCGGTAGTTTGGTGTGGTGCAGGTGTTCCGCGATCTCGATGCCCTCAAGCCATTTCCGGAGGGAGCTGTGGTCACCATTGGGGCCTATGACGGCGTGCACCTCGGTCACCGCGCCGTAATTGGAGAAGTGTGCCGTCAAGCCGAACTGTTAGCCGCCCGATCGGTAGTAGTTACTTTCGACCGTCACCCGGCTGAGGTGGTGCGTCCGCAATCGGCGCCAAAGCTTTTAACCGACTCGAGCCAAAAGCTTGAACTGCTTGGTTCTACTGGCGTTGATGCCACGCTGGTTGTGCCGTTTGATTCCACCAGGTCCACTGAACCAGCCGAGCATTTTGTGCGGGAGGTGCTCGTTGAGCGTCTCGGGGTGCGCCACGTTGTGGTTGGTGGCGATTTCCACTTCGGCAAAGATCGCCGAGGCAACGTGGCCATGCTCAAAACACTTGGTGAGGAGTACGGGTTCACCGTTGACGGCTTGGATTTGATCGATGATGCCAACGATGTGACCGGCAGCACCAAGGTTTCCAGTACCGAAATCCGTCGTTTGTTGCGCACGGGCGAGACCGAATCGGCTTCTCGTCTCCTGGGTCGCAATTACGAGGTGAGAGGCATTGTTGCGCACGGAGACGCTCGGGGCCGTACGTTGGGTTTTCCCACAGCTAATGTGGCCGTGCCCACCGAGATTTGCTTGCCCGCCGACGGTATTTACGCTGGTTGGTATGTGCGGCCTTCTGGAGAGATCTTGCCCACGGCCATTAATCTCGGTCGGCGCCCAACATTTTATGATGCGCAGCCCTATTCGTTGCTTGAGGCGTTTGTGATCGATTGGTCGGGTGATCTATACGACGAACCCGCTAAAGTGCGTTTCGTGAAGCGGTTGCGGGCCGAGATGAAGTTTGCGTCGATCGAATCATTGGTTGAACAAATGCAGAACGACGTCGCCGAAGCACGCCATATTTTGGGTGTCTCGTGACACTAAGGGTTGCGGCGAGTGGCCGAAGTCTGATACGCGGTTGCTTCGGCTAGGACCTTGGTCAAGTTGACCTATTGGCTTTGCAGCGAACGTAAGGCTTGGGCATAGCGTTCAACATCTGCTGGTGAAAATGGGCGGGGCAGCGCAACGATGCCCAAAGCGACCCCTTCTTGTTCATAGCGATGCGCCAGCTCGACGATCTGTTCAAACGACAGTGACGGTCCAAATAGCAGCGCCGAAA
>JAYUVJ010000074.1:0-2900 GCA_043754155.1 Acidimicrobiia bacterium | reverse complement strand
GACGCTCTACCAACTGAGCTAATCCCGCGAAGGAAGGTTTTTAACTACCTTGTTTCGTTGGGGTTCGCAACTCGAAGCGAACATTCCACTCGCTGTCGGTCATCGCAGGAGTTGCCGAGCAGGGTCGAGCTGACGTGGACGGCATGTTGAGCGGAGCGCCCAAAATCCTATTCCTTAGGTCATAGCGTTCCGCTGTTCGCCATATCGCAATAGTACTATCGGGCGATTAAACCCGGTATTTCCACTGGTTGAGGCAAGTTTATCTGCGAAAATACAACGAGTTATATCTAACTAAGGTCTTGAGGCACGAATGACCCCGCGACGTGAGATGTACCAGCACAAGCGTGTGAGCAGTCCTCACTTTGTCGCGCTAGCCCTCGGCTTAATGTCGCTTGGTTTGAGCGCGTGTGGGGAGGGCGGCGACGAAGACACCAAAACCTACGGTTTGCAAAAGCGCCCGCAGAACGAAACGTGCAAGGCGCCAAATTCCGTCGACGACCCGCCAATGATGCTGTCGGAAACGGGTTGCTTCTCGAAAGAGGATCCCAAGCGACCTTCGGCAGGATTGATCCCTTATGGCGTGAACAACGCTCTGTGGTCAGACAACGCGGAGAAGCTCCGGTGGATGGCTATCCCCGACGGATCGAAGGTGACGGTCAACAACGAAAACGGAGATCTCGACTTTCCCGTCGGGTCCGTATTGCTCAAGCATTTTTCGATCGACGGGATTGCGCTTGAGACAAGGTTCCTCTCCCGGCAATCCGACGGGCAATGGGCCGCCTATACATATATCTTCGATGACGAGGGCAACGACGCGAAGATCCTAGGTGATCAGAACGACTACCGCTTCATTCCGAAGGGCGATGACCTTTACGAATGGATCTTTCCTAGTCGCAAGAACTGTTTCGGCTGCCACACCAAAAGCGCGAACATCTCCATCGGTTTAGAGACAGCACAATTGGATGGGTTGTTCGAGTACCCAGGGAAGGTTGTGGCGAACCAAATGGAAACGCTTCGCCACATCGGTGTTGTTGAAAACAAGGCCACTGCGCCCGTGATTCAAACTGCTTTGGCCAACCTCAAAGATGACAAAGCGAGCGCAGAGCAGAAAGCGCGTTCGTATTTGCAGGCGAACTGCGCCTACTGCCATCAAGGCAACGAGGTCAAAGACATAACCATGGATCTGCGCATGGAACTGCCGCTATCGAAGATGAACGCGTGTGACGTCAAGCCCTCAAAGAATGGCTACGGCATTGAGAACGTCAAGATCATCGCGCCTGGTGATCCCGACCGTTCGATGCTGTTGTTCCGGATGAAATCCACCATTCAAGACGTTCGAATGCCTGCGTTCGGCACCAAGTTGGTCGACGAAGATGCTGTCAAAGCAATCGAGACTTGGATCGCATCACTCAAAAGCTGTGACTCCACTAATTAAGATGTTCGCGAAAGGAAGTACCGATGTTCTCGCCTAAGAAATTCTCTTGCTGTTTCGTATTGGCCTTGGCCGCATGTACCACCAATGGAAAGTCCAACGATGGGGAGGGTGGCAACGGTGGGGATGGCGGCGGTAGCGGTGGCAACGGCGCTTCTTCAGGTGAGGGCGGCAGCGGCGGTGGAAGTGGCCAAGGCGGTAAAGGTGGCATGGGCCAGGGCGGTGCAAGCGTTGCGGGTTCAGGCGGCAACGCCGGGGGCCAAGGCGGCAGCATGAACCAAGCAGGTGCTGCGCCCAGCGCCGTGCGCCCGAACGTAGTGAACAAGGGCGTTTGCCAACCTCCTGGAGTGAAGCTTACAAAGGTCGGCTCTGCAGTCGCTCCGATGATGATCACACAGGGCAAGGGCGACGACTTCATGTTGGTGGCCGAACGCAGCGGGAAAATCCAGCGTCTCAAAGACGGCAAACTCGATGGCATCTTTGCCAACTATGAACCTAGCGTCCATACCGCCGGTATAGATGGAACCTCCGAACGCGGCCTACTTGGGTTCGTCCTGCATCCCGATTACGACAACAACGGTCGATTCTTTCTCTACTACAATCGCCGTGACAAAGACCCGTATTCCGCAGGCACTCTTGCAAGCATGGTGATAGCTGAAGGCAAGCGCTTGGCGGGTGACAAAACCAAAGCCGAAGCAAAGTTGACGTCACTGGTCGTGGTGCCTGCTGACAACGACCACCACATTGGCGGCTTCCTTGGAATGGGGCGCGATGGCTCTTTGTACGCGGGCTTTGGAGACAGCGGAGGCCAAGACAACGAACGAGGCGCCCGCGCCAAAAACTTCGGTGACCTGCGATCAAAGATCTTGCGCATCAATGTGGACGCGCCAACCAGCAAGGTGGAAGGCAACCTAGACAAGCCCGGCGCAGCGCCACAGGTTTGGGTGTACGGCGTGCGCAACCCCTTCCGCGGCAGCTTCGACAGCGCCACCGGTGATCTGTACTTGGGCGACGTAGGCGAGTTTAGCTTCGAGGAGATTGACTACGTCGAATACGGCAAGGACCCGAATCGCGATTTTGGTTGGAGCCTCAATACGTCCGATGCATTCAAAAAGCAGGGCCCATTTTGTGGGGGAGGGACCTTGCACAATTTTCAGTCAGGTTTGGAAGGTCTAGCCCCCGTCCCGTTCTACCAAAGCTTTGAACCTATGGTCTCTGGCCACCTGCCCATAAAAGTAATTCCTCACGATGGGGCGGGAAGTTCCACGGCAGAATGTTCGTGGATGAAAATGGGGGTTGCTTGCTCCGGTGGCAACAACGCCGCCTGTTCGCGGGCGGTGATTGGCGGCGTGGTCTACCGTGGAAAGAAGATGCCTGATCTCGATGGCCGCTACATCTACGGCGAACACGTGCAGAACACCGTGGATTCTTTCATCGTCAAGGATGGCGCGGTGACTTGCGAGGCCTC
>JAYUVJ010000073.1:0-2942 GCA_043754155.1 Acidimicrobiia bacterium | reverse complement strand
CGCACACCGTTTGCCGCTGGTGCCCCCGTGGCCGAACGCTTGGTGGTTATCGATCGACTCCGTGGCGTGGCCCTCATTGGTGTTGCTGCGGTAAACCTGTCGGTGTTTGTGAGCGACGCGGGCGCCGGTGCCTCCACCTCGGCGGTAGACGGAGCGTTGTACTGGCTGAACTACACCCTCCTCAATGGCAAGTGTTTTCCGGTCCTCGCCGCGGTGTTTGGGTATTCGCTTGGACTGCAATTGCAGCGACCAGGAAATGTGCACGGGCACCGACGGGCATTCAAACGTCGACTGCTGGCCCTTGGAGTCCTGGGTATCGCCCATGGTTGGCTGCTGTATCGCTTTGACATCCTGTTGGCCTACTCGCTGCTTGGTATGTGCACTTACTGGCTACGACACATTCGTTGGCGCTCTCTCATCGCCCTGGGTACCGGGTTGTTGTTTAGCGGTGCGTGGCTGCTCAACAGCTCAGGAATTGACCCAAGCGGTTTGGTTCGTATCGGACCGGCGCTCGCTATTGACCGTTACCGCAACGGTTCGTTGCTCCAGCTGATTGATCTTCATATTCGAAACTTCAGCGCCAACTTCTCTCGCGAGGTCGTGGGTCAATGGCCGTTTGTATTGGCCATGCTTCTCTTGGGAGTGTTTGCCGAACGGTTTGACTTCGCTCGTCGATCCTCAGCTCGTCAGCGCATTGGGCTGGTTGGTTTTGGGTTAACCGCCACGGTACTCACGGTGGTGTTCGATGTTTTGTCCCCCGGCTCGGGTGCTACGGGTTGGATGGGTTTTGCCGTGATCGTCTTACAACCACTTATGTCGCTCGGGGTTATTGGGTCGGTGATGATGTGGTGCGCTCGGTCCCAGAAACCTTGGGCTCTTGATTCATTCGGCCGGATGTCTTTGAGTTGTTATCTTTTCCAGTCTGTAGTGTTTTCGCTCACGTTGTATGGATTTGGTTTCGGTTTGTTTCGGTGGTTCACTCCTACCGTTCAAGCGTTGTATCTCGTTGCGTTTCTAAGTATCGAAATCCAGCTGGCCCGTGTGGTGTTAGAAAGGCGTTCGAGGGGCCCAATCGAAGCACTGGTTGATCGATGGGCCAAACGGCCCGCACCTCAATGATCGGAGTGCTTGCACCTGCAGCCAGCTTTTGCACTTCGCTCACAGAAGTAGGTCAGACTTGAAATAATGCAATCGCTCTCGAGAAGCCGATTTCGATTTTTGACCACCGCCTTAATGCTGGCCGTCACGGTGAGCGCATCGGAGGCTTCGATAGGCAATGCCGTCGTGTCCTGTCCAACGAGTCGGTTCCGAAGTTCACCTCCACTAGTGATCGCCCACGCCAGCAGCTTCTACTTCGGACCACCCAACACGGTTGAGATGCTGCGTGCCGCTGTGAAAGCCGGAGCAGATGTGGTGGATGCCGATGTTCGCCTCAGTGCCGACGGTGTACTCGTGGCTGCCCACGATGACGATTTGGCTAGAGCCAGCAATGGCAAAGGTTCCCTACGTGCGCATACTTTCACTGCGCTTCGCCAACTGGATTTTGGGTGGTCGTGGAAAGACCCTCAGGGCAAGTTTTCGTCGCGGGCAAAAGGCGTAAAGATTCCTTCCATAGAGGAAGTTCTCAAGGCCTTTCCCAATCGACGGATTTCGCTGGAATTTAAGGTGAGTGGTGGCGAAGCGACGCTGTGTTCTTTGATTCGCCGTCTGCACCGAACAAAGGATGTATACATAAGTTCTGCGGGTGACGCAGCAGTTGACACGTTCAAGCCAATTTGCCCGGAAGTAACCACCACCGTTACCGATGCAATGGTGCCGATACTTCGTGCAGCGCAAGCAAGTGGTGAAGCGTGGTGTGCGCCCGTTCCCATCGGTCAGCCACCGTTTTCACGCGGCAACGACACCTTTATCACCAAGACATCCGTGGAGTGGAACCACGCACACGGTTTGGCGGTTTACACCTGGACCCTTGATTCCGAGCAGGACCTTCGGGTAGCGCTTGCTGCTGGAGTTGATGCCGTTTATACCGGTCGATCTGATTTGGCCCGCAAGATTTTTGGCAAGCGGATATAATATTTTTGCGCTGAAATACGAAGATCTTCACCCACGGTTGGATACTTAGAGGCGTGGCCATACGTGCGGCGAGGAGCACAAGAAAGACCTATGAACGCCAAACGATTCATGGTCTTGACCGGCTGCCAACTCGGAAGGGCGGTCCAAACGCCGAAGAACTACGCCTTCTCGAGCCCCGGTTACCATTTTCACCAAGGTCGATTTGCCGGAGCCGTGACTTGGTTGGATTCGCACCAACCGTGAACGACCAGGTGCCCGACTGCGCCGTCGAGATATCCGCTTGGGCTGTACACGGAGGAACATCACGGGCCTCGCCGAAAAACCCCTTAACTTCACATGTCAGTTCCGCCAAGAATTCGCTCCGGATGAGTACCTCAGGCAAGTCGTCGCTCGTTTGATGTCTGCTCCTCGCCCAATGAGTGTTACTTGCAGTAATAATTAGCCATGACCGCCGACGATTCAATATTTCGTTTGAACAAGCAACGCAGATCTACACCGGCGACGACGGGGACATCCAGCACCTCCTGGAAACCCTAAAAATCAAGAATATTTTGGTGATTCACTGCTGACGGTTATCGACGGGTTGAGCTGAGCGTTACCTGCACGGGGCCGGTTGGTACGGAGGCAGCGTCGGCACCGGCCTTGGCGTGAAAGCTTGATCGGGTGAGAGGTGACGCCTCAACATGAGCAAACCCGAGCGACTGACCATAGGCGCGCAGATCATCGAACTCTTCAGGGGTCCACCACCGGGCAGTAGGAAGGTGCGTACTGGTAGGGCGCAGGTATTGGCCAACGGTAAGAATGTCGACGCCCACGTTGCGAAGATCACGCATGGCCTGGTGCACTTCGTCTAGCGATTCGCCAAGGCC
>JAYUVJ010000072.1:0-2156 GCA_043754155.1 Acidimicrobiia bacterium | reverse complement strand
TAAAGGAACGCGACATCGACGTCGCCACCTGGACCGGTACTCGGGACTAAGACCCATAAAGAAGCCAATCTCAAAGGGCAACGCTGGCTTCCTCGGTGCACACTGAGGAAGTCATAAGTAGGCTTTGTGCATGGAACTACCTGCCCCTGTCACAGCCGCCTGGTCAACGTTCGCCAAATTCTCCCCCTGGGATGCCATGGACGACATTCAGTGGATGGTCTATTCGGGCTTCGTTGCCGCTTGCGCTGATGCCAATTTGGGTTATGCCGATCTTGAAGAATTCCTGATCGAGAACGTATCGATCGACGGCGCACCAGATTTTCTCGCCGGTGAGCTGGCTGCGGGTCTCGAAGTTGGGACCCGGGTTCTCAAAATGCGTCCGGCTGCACCAGCTCCTGCTGCCCCTTCAGTTGCAGCCGCTCCGGTTGAAACTGGCGAAGCTAAAGCGGCACGCGAAGCAGCCGAAGCAGCGAAGGTCGCCGGAGAAGCCCGCCTTGCCGCAATGGCCAAGCTGACTCCGGAAGAACGCAAAGCCCTGGGCCTGTAATCGCTGGTTTGTCGCCGTTGAAAAACGAACCGAACACCAGTCGAACCGAGGCAAACGAAACGAAGACAAACGAACCGAGACAAACGAACCGAAACAAACGAAACGACGATGCACGAAACGACGATGCACGAATTCAGAAGACGAACGAGTTCAGAGGATCAGTAGGTCATCTGAACTGTTTTCGTCGGGATAGCGTCAGCATTGCGAAGTTGGCACCGTAAGGTTCAGGCCGTGAGCTACATCGATTATCAAGGCCCAGGTCCAATCGCGCTTGTGGGCAGCGGAGAGTTTTTGCCGCAAATGTCGGAAATCGATCAGTGGCTTTTGGCTGACCGCATTCCGCGTGCGGCGTTCCTTCCAACGGCTGCCGGACAGGAGGGTGAATCGTCGGTGCAGCATTGGCTTCGCCTTGGACAGAAACACTATGTCGGCATGGGAATTGAGCCGGTCCCCGTCCCCGTGCTCACCCGAGCCGATGCCAACAATCCGGAAATGGCTGCCCTCATTGCCAACGTCGGCCTGGTGTATCTCTCGGGTGGCAATCCCGGTTACGTGGCTGACACGTTGCGCGGCACGCTGGTGTGGGATGCAATCGTCGCCGCATGGCAAGCCGGTGCAGCCCTAGCCGGTTGTAGTGCGGGTGCGATGGCGCTCACCATGGAAGCACCTATGAGACGGGACCAAGACATGGTTCCTACCGCCGGGCTGGCCCTCCTCGATCACCTCGCCGTGATTCCGCACTTCGATCAAATGGCGTCGTGGAATCCCGGATTCTTGGATCGTGCCCGCCAATCTCGCCCCAACGGTGTCACTGTTCTTGGCATAGACGAAGACACCGCAGTCGTTGGTGGCCCCTCCAACTGGACGGTGATGGGTCGACTCGGCGCCACAGTATTCGGCCCCGATGGCGAATCGTTCCACCCCGCTGGCTCCTCCTTCACTCTCGCCCCAAGCCCACGCTGAGCTTTACCCGGCTCGCTGCGCTTTGGCTCACGGCCCCAATTCTCCGGAGCGTTGCGACGGTTTGTGCACTCAGGCGTTACATTCCGTCGCAACACCTGTCGGTCATATTCCAGCATTTGGAATATGCCTGTCCACGCGATTATTTGTTGAGGTAGGCGCCTGGGCCGCTCATGAGACCGCGTTTCCAACGCCTTGGGGTGAGAGCAATACCTCGGGCGTAGTCTTCGAAGAGCCAACGGGCGAAGTTGCTGCGAGTCCAATTTGTCGAACCAGAAATGGCCAGCGAGCCACGACAAATGGCGTCGGATCGCATCATGCGCTGCAACGTCGAGGCCATCCGGTGATCCGGTCCGAGATGCGAACGAACCGCTTGCTCGTAGTGGGACGAGATTGCCTCAACGTTCGCATCGTCGGCAACGAAAAGCGCGGATGGGGAAACTTGTGCGGAAGGGTCGTTAACAAGAACTTTTCGGTTCAAGGTTGAGCCAGCACTGGGTTGGGCCGGAAAGGCGGGCTGGGGTAACGGGCGAACTTGTGCGGAAGGGTCGTTAACAAGAACCTCCAGGTTCATTGTTGGGCCATAACCACTTGCCAGAATTGCTTCTGCCGCATAGGAACCGGTTTGGATAGCTTGGCCGATTCCTTC
>JAYUVJ010000071.1:0-2063 GCA_043754155.1 Acidimicrobiia bacterium | reverse complement strand
GTCGTGGAGAACGATGTAGGAGAAGCCAAATTCTTCGCGACGGGCAATGAGGTCTTCACAGATTTGGTCGACGGTACCTACCAACACGATGGGCATGCGGCCGGCTTCTTCGGGGGTGATGCCAAACATCGGGGCCACGCCAGCGAACACTTCTTCACGGTTGGGAACCACCTGCTCGATTTGTATAAGTACTTGCAATTCAATGTCGCTAAACCGGGTTCCGGCGGCATCGCGAATCCAGCCAATACGTTCGTGATATCGATCGGCAATCGCAGTCTTGGCCGCTTCAACGCCAGCGGTTCCGGAGGTGAGCTCGGGGTTTACGCCAATGATCGAAGCATGTTTGGCCGCAGCAGTAAGAACACGCTTGCCTCCCCCGCCGATAATCAACTTAGGGCCACCAGGGGTTAACGGCACCGGCGAGCATTTGGCTTCGTTGATTTTGTAGTGCTTACCTGCAAAAGTCGCTGATTCTTGCGTCCATAACTGTCGAATGATTTCTAGCGACTCTTCCATCCGCTCAATACGCACCCCGGGCCGATCAAGCACGATGCCTGATTGCTCGTAATCACTGGTCATCCATCCGGCACCCAAACCGAATTCCACCCGTCCGCCAGAAAGTACATCCAGCGCCGCAACATCGCGGGCCAGCACCAGCGGGTGGCGGTAGTCGTTGTCGTATACCAGCGCACCTACCTTGAGCGTTGTGGTGGCTTCGGCGGCAACGGTGAGCGGAACCGTTGGGCTCCATGCCGCATCAAAATGGTCGGGAAGAAACAATGTGGAGTAGCCCAGATCTTCGGCCCTACGAGCCAACGCGCGCCAGCTGGGGCCGTCAGCGGCATTACGAAGTTGGATACCGAACCGAAAAGGATGCTTAGTCACGGGATCGAACGCTAACCGTCTCCACCTGCCGAGAAAAGCAATCTGGATCAATCACCCACGTGTTTCGATTCTGGCAAACGACCTGGGGCCTACAAATCGGGCGAAAGGGTAACACCAGGCTGGCGGGGACCTTCATAGGCCAGCACTGAGCGAAGCACTTCCATCATGGCCCGGGCCGGTGCTGGCAACATGCCGCGGCGACGTTGCACCACACCAACGGATCGCGGTGGAAAACCAGTTACAGGAACCGAACTCCACGGACCGGTTTGGTTGGCCATCACCGAAGTTGCGGGAACAATGGCAACTCCCACACCGTCAAAGGCCAACGACGTAATCAACCGCACGCCATCAATCTCCGCTTGCGCCACCAAACGAATCCCCGCGGCAACTGCGCAACGGTCAAGGTCAGCACGATACGAAGCGCCCGTTGGAGGTAGCAGAACCGGCACTCCATCGAGATCATTCAAGTCGAGCGAATCCCTGCCGAAGAGCTGATGCGTATCAGGAATCACCGCGATCATGGCCTCATCGAACAGCGACGTGACAACCATATCCGGATCGGCAATAGGCAGATTTACAATCGCCAACGACAGCGCACCCGAAAGCAGTTGCGGAGCGAGTGAGGTAGTAGACGCATCGACCACCACCATGCGCACACCTGGATGCAAGGCGGTCATACGGTGATGCATGCTCGGCACGAGCCACCGCGCCACCGTGCCGATAACGCCAAGATGCACCTCACCCACAACTTCGTTGCGCAACGCATTCACATCAGCCACAAGGGCATCGAGCTCGTTCTGCACTCGCCGGGCCCGAGCCACCACCACTTCGCCCTCCTCGGTCAATCGGCCAGCTGATCGATCGATCAGCGTTACCCCGAGTTGGCGTTCCAGCCGCGCTATATGCGCGCTGACGTTTGATTGCACCGTATGGAGCCGCTCAGCAGCAGCCGAAAACGTGCCGCAATCGGCAACAGCGGTGAGTGCGGCGAGTTGACGAAGATCCATTGGGCTCCATACTGCCGCGCACAACACACGGCAGTGAACGTTTCAGCCGCAAAGGCTGCCGTCGCCAAGTTTTTACTCGACGGGAACCAATTCGCCGCCTTCGATGTTGGCCCGATAGCCCCCATCAAATTCCAAGCGAACATCATTAGTCGCGATCAGCAACACCGTTCC
>JAYUVJ010000070.1:0-3191 GCA_043754155.1 Acidimicrobiia bacterium | reverse complement strand
CCAGGGAACGGCCCAACAGCGGTTCAACAATGTCAGCCAGTTCCTTTGGCGTTTTACCCTGACCATGAGTTGCGCCGGCGGCTCGGGAAATGTTCTCGTCCATCAACGTGCCTCCAAGGTCATTCACGCCAGCCTGTAAGAGCTGACGAATGCCTTCGACGCCGATCTTTACCCAGCTGCCCTGCATGTTGACGATTTGGCCGGGTCCGTTTGCATAGGCCAATCTGCCCACCGCGTGCATGAGAACGACCTCACGAAATGTGGGCCCACGGCGCGACTTCTTTTGCAAATAAATTGGCGATGCCATATGTACGAAAGGCAGCGGTACGAACTCCGTGAATCCGCCGGTTCGGGCTTGGACCTCACGGGTACGCACCAGATGGCGCGCCCAGTGCTTGGGCTCTTCAACGGAACCGTGCATGATGGTGACGTTGGAACGCAACCCAACTGAGTGAGCAATTTCGTGGCAGTGCAGCCATTCTTCGGTATTCACTTTGTCGGAACACAACACTGCCCGGGCTTCATCGTCGAGAATTTCCGCTGCGGTACCGGGCAGCGAGCGCAAGCCCGCTTCACGTAGTCGCACGAGGTACGTTGCCAGGTCTTCTTGATTCCGTTTGGCGCCCTCGGTGACTTCAAGGGCCGTGAAACCGTGAACGTGAATATCGGGCGCAGCTTCCTTCACTGCCCTGCACACGTCGAGGTAGTACTCACCGTCAAAATCAGGATGAATCCCGCCTTGCAGGGTTACCTCGGTGGCGCCCAATGCCCAGCCTTCTCGGACGCGCTGTGCAACGTCTTCGAGCGTTAGCAGGTATGGCTTGCCGCGAAGGTTCAGGGATAGTGGACCTTTGGAGAAGCCACAAAACTTGCACTTGAACGTACAAACGTTGGTGTAGTTGATGTTTCGATTGTGGACCCACGTAATCTGTTCACCTACGATTTTTTTTCGCATCTCGTCAGCTGCTTCAGCAACCGCACGCACCTCGGCCCCCCGTGCACCGAAGAGCGTTTCGATTTGATCAACGTCGGCCACGCCGCCGGCCAAGACAAAATCGAGAACTTCTCTCACTGCACCGCGTGCGGCACCGGCTGTGGTTCCTGCGCCAATAAGCAGAGCGGGTGAAGCACTGGCGCCGGAGTACCAACCCGTCGAACGATCACCAATCAACACCACTTCAGCACCATCGCCGCTACCGGTATCAACGAAGTGGCTGACCTTCTCCGGAAAGAACGCTCCTGGATCATCACGACCCAGCAAATGCGAATCCGACCGATCAGCAATTGCGAAGCGCAGCGACGCATCCACCCATTTGCTCGGCTCCGACGTAAGCGCACCTATGAACTCTGGATAGATCGTGAGGCGAGGCGTCACAGCGAAACCACGTGCTTCAGTTACTTCGCGCAACCGGTCAAGGTCTGGCCACGGACGTTCGGGGTTCACATGATCGGCAGTAACGGGTGAGACGCCGCCCCAATCGTCGATACCAGCATCAAGTAGCGAGCCAAAATCATCGGTGAGATTCGGCGGCGCCTGCAGGTGAATCGTGGGCGGAAGAATGATGCGCGCAACCGCGAGGGTCCACAGCTCTTCTTCGCCCGGGCAAGCGTCGGCTCCGCGCATGGCGGTACGTTCCTTGGGCAGAAAATTTTGCACAATTACTTCCTGCACGTGTCCATGACGGGCATGACTTGCTGCAATGGCCTGAAGCGCCTCAATGCGATCGGCCCGCGATTCCCCAATGCCAACCAGGATGCCGGTAGTAAAAGGTATTGATAACTCGCCAGCAGCTTCAAGCGTGGCCAGCCGACGGGACGGGGCCTTGTCGGGCGCAAGGCGGTGACACTCCAGGTTGGGGTTGAGCGACTCGATCATCATGCCCTGGCTTGGCGCGACCGGCCGCAGGATCGCCAGCTCTTCTTTCGAAATAGCACCACAGTTGGCGTGTGGCAACAACCCGGTCTCTTCCAGCACCGCTTTCGCGGCCGCCGCAACGTAGTGAACCGTTGAAGCGTAACCCTGCTCGGCCAACCATTGCTTAGCCACGTCGTAGCGATCCTCAGGCCGTTCACCCAAAGTGAAAAGCGCTTCGTGGCAACCCTTACGAGCACCGGCCCGGGCAATCCTCACCACATCTTCAATCGACAGATACGGCGATTCCACGTGCGCCGGGGCTTTCGCGAAGGTGCAGTATCCACACGTTGAATTACACAATTGCGTCAGAGGGATAAAGACCTTGGGCGAATACGTGATCCTGGTACCGAACGCACCGTCACGAATGGCCGCAGCACGGCTGATCAGAGTCGCTGTTGGAAGGGTCAAAAGTTCATCAGCGTGCATAAGAATTGTTTCCGTCCGGTTGCTTGGCTTGCTTGGCTTGACTGGCTTGGCTGGCATGCTTGGCTTGACTGGCTTGCTTGGCTTGACTGGCTTGATCCGCTTGCTTGGCTTGACCCGCTTGATCGATGACATTGCGAGTGTTCTTATTGCGAAGCTCGCCAGGGGTAATGGTGGTGTCGCAGTGCCAGCAAACCAGCTCCTGGGCCACACCCGTACCGCAAGCATCGTGAACAAGAACAACCGGTGGCGATACCTGCGAGGATTCCCACTGGTCTCCCCAACGCATTAGCGCTACCAGTGGCTGCGACAGGTCGAGACCTTTCGCGGTGAGCCGATAGTCGAAACGCACCGGGTGTTCCTGATAAGGCACTTTCTCCAACACATCGTGTTCAACCAATCGACACAAACGATCGGTGAGAAGGTTTCGAGCAATGCCCAGCGATTGCTGAAAATCATCAAATCGACGAAGGCCTCGAAACGCGTCGCGCAAAATCAACATGGTCCAACGGTCACCAATGACCGCAAGGGTTGCCGCTATCGAGCAGTTCGGTTGAGATTTTGCATTCACCAACGACGAACCGTAGTCAAGTCAGTTCTACTTTGCAACTCACTGGGTTGAGTTTTGCAACCTACCCCATGGTCCCGGGCGTAGAAACCGGGTCGGGACGGGTTACAACTAGAAGAGAAAACCGGTGTTACTCAGCGCAATTCGGGCTGAGGATGGCGAAGTTTGTTCATTCGACGGTGTCGAAGCGCTTCGGGAAGGATGAACGCGGAGCCAACGAAGGTCAACCCGGCACACAGAAATCCCACTACTTGAGGAGAGTAGGCACCAACGAGCCAAAAGGCG
>JAYUVJ010000069.1:0-10394 GCA_043754155.1 Acidimicrobiia bacterium | reverse complement strand
GCCCCCAAAGCCACGTTGACCCAAATCGTGGAGGAAGCGCGCCGAGCCGTGCGGTTCGTCGTCGACAACGCTGCCCAATTCGCCGTTGACCCGGCTCGTTTGGTCGTGGGAGGACACTCGGCAGGCGCACACCTGGCTGCACTCTCGTTCGACGCTGCAGTCACGATCGGAGAAAACGCGAACGAAGTGGGTCGCCCGGGGCCGGGACTGTTGCTGATCAGCGGAATCTACGAACTCCTTCCACTGCTGCGGACCTCTATCAACGATGCCATAGCAATCCAACAGGACGATCTTGAGCTGCTGTCACCGCTTCGCCATCATCCCGGGTGCACCAGGGCGGCGATCGTGTGGGGCGCGAACGAAACCAGTGAATTTGTTTGGCAATCGCAGAAACTGCACGCCAGCCTCACCACAATGCGTCCAACGGGATCGTTCGCAGCCATCGAGGTTGCAGACCGAAACCATTTCGACGTGATCTTTGACTTGGCCGATCGTGCCTCAGAAACGTTCGGGTCCCTAATCAGGCTCGTTGGGAAATAGTCCTGACAAAACCGAAAAAGGGAAGTTTCTTTGCAGGGTAAAGGCTCGGAAAATCTAGCTTTGAACGAGCCGGCGCAAGGTGGCATGCAAAGTTGGCAAAGCGCGGTCTGAAGAGAAAAAGCGTGAAAAGCGTCTCGAAATACAGCTAAAGCCACTAAAAAAGATCTCGGCTCGCCCAATAACCCCCACGCTCCTGCCCTTAGGTGAACAAACGTAGGGATTGGGACCCAATCACTTACTTGTGGCAACTGGCACCTAGGGGGTGATTTAACGCTACTCTTTCCCACTGCTTAAACCGCAGGACCACCCCTAGCAGCTGTCCAACGTACGACCCCGGTGTTTTCTGGGAGCGTCCGGCGGACAACCCAAGTAATTCCTTAAGGAAGGACCATCGTGCGTAAGACGATTCGTGTTGCAGCAGTAGTTGCAGTCACCGCCATGGCTGGAGCTGGCTTCACCGCCGGCAACGCCCAGGCAGCAAAAGCAAAAGCCCTCAAGTGCCCAAAGGGCATTTCCATCGCTTTCATGGGAGCACTCTCCGGTGAAAACGGCCAGCTCGGCCAAAATATGGTCGACGGTGCCTCAATCGCCTTCGGAGAGTGGAACAAAGCGAACAAGACCTGCCAGGTCAAGTTCGACAAGTCAACCTTCAAGGATTCCCAGGGATCACCAGACCAGGCTTCGCCGCTTGCTCCAGCCGTAGTCGCTGACAAGAACGTTGTTGGCCTCATCGGACCTGGCTTCTCGGGCGAGTCCAAGGCAGTTATGCCTGTATTCGAAGCAGCAACACTTCCAATGATCACCCCAGGCGCCACTAACGCCAAATTGAGCACCAATGGATGGAAGATGTTCCACCGCATTCTTGCCAATGATGACAAGCAGGGTCCTGGAATCGTGAAGTTAATAAAGAAGACCGCCAAGAAGGTTGGCGTAATCGACGATGCTTCCGAATACGGCAAGGGTCTTGCTGACACCGTTCGCGCTGGCCTTGGAGCCCTCAAAGTTTCCGACACCCAGATCGACCCGAAGAGTTCCGATTTCTCGGCAGCAGTAAACCAAATGAAGGCCGCTGGCGTTGACACCGTGTTCTACGGTGGTTACTACGCAGAAGCAGCAAAGCTCGCTAAGGCTCTTGCCGACGCGGGTGTAAAGGCCCAATTCGTCGCTGGCGACGGCGTTCTCGATACTAAGTTTATTGAAAACGCTGGTGCAGCTTCAGAGGGTGCACTCTTAACTGCTACTGGCGCACCTGCCGACGTTAACGCTGCCTTCCAGGCCAAGTTCAAGGCCAAGTTTGGCAAGGACCCAGCCATTTATTCGCCAGAGGCATACGATTGCGCCCAGGTTTTCTTGGCTGCTATCAAGGCTGGCAAGACCAACCGTAAGGCGATCGCTGCATTCGTTTCCGCCTACGACGCTCCTGGCATCACCAAGCAAATTAAGTTCACCCCAGAGGGCGAAGTTGCTGGCGACGCTGTATACGCCTATCAGGTGACCGGCGGCAAGCTCGTTCCTAAGGGCATCATCTAAGCAACTTAGAAACACACCTAGAAAAGTGATCAACGTGTCACTTTTCTGACCTGCATCTTGCGAGGGTCGGGACGGTTCGCCTTCCCGGCCCTCGTTGCATGTCTGAGCCTGAACTTTGTTCACCTGACAGGCTTGAATCCGCTCTGCTGTTACGCCTCACCCTCAAACCACAGGTACCTATGCACTTCAAGGTTTTCCTCGACACCTTCTGGCCAAACACCATTGACGGGCTTTCCCTCGGCGCTATTTATGCGCTCATCGCCCTCGGCTACACCCTGGTGTATGGCGTCCTTCGCCTGATTAACTTCGCAAACTCCGAAGTATTTATGATCGGCACCTTCGGAGCCTCAAGCGCCCTGTGGCTGCTCGGCATCCGAACCGAAAGCATCAAAACCGGCCCAGCGCTCATTGGTGTTTTGGTGCTGATGTTCGTGTTTTCGCTTTTGTTCTCCATCGCCACCGCTTTGGCCTTGGAGTTTGTGGCCTACCGTCCGCTGCGACGGCGAAACGCACCACGATTGGTGTTTCTTATCACCGCCATTGGTGCATCTTTGGCCATCTCGGAGAGTGTGGGCGCTTTCGGCTCAAAAAAGCGTGACACCTACGCATTCCCACGCGTCTGGAACACCCGAGCCAAGCTCTTTTCCATCGGGGCGGGTGACGTACAGGTTCGCAACCTGGTCACCGTGGTTGGGGCCGTTTTGATGATGATCGCCCTCTACGCCTTCGTCAACAAAACCCGTCTTGGTCGAGGTATGCGCGCCGTGGCGCAAGATTCCGAAACCGCCCGAATCCTTGGAGTGAACGTAAACCAAGTGATCCTGCTGACATTTCTGATCGGTGGAGTGATGGCCGGCGGCGCAGCGTTCCTGTACTTCCTCTATTACGAATCAACCCGCTACAGCGTGGGCTTCCTGCTTGGCGTGAAGTCCTTTACCGCCGCGGTACTTGGTGGCATCGGCAACATCACCGGTGCACTTTTGGGCGGGTTACTCCTTGGACTCGTCGAGAACTACGGCTCAGCACTGCTCGGCGGCAAATGGAAAGACGTAGTCGCCTTCGCCGTATTGGTGCTGGTTCTCATGGTTAGACCAAGCGGATTGCTTGGCGAGAAGTTGGGAAGGGCCCGCGCATGAATCTTTCTGTTTTTGGCGCAGTATCGGGACATGGCGTCTCCTCGATGTTCAAACTCGTCGTTAATTTTGTCAAATTTATTGGTGGCGCTGGAATCGCTGCGGCCGCAGCTGTGGCGGTAAGCATCGCATGGAAGAAGTTCTCGCCCAAGCGTGCTGCGGGAGCTCCCGGGCTGGTCAGTGGCCAACCAAAAGCCGTTCGTAGCGCCATTGCTGTTGTCGCCGTCGCTGCTATGTACTTGCTTCCCATGTGGAGTGGTCTGCCGCTGATCCGCACCAAAGAAGTCGACTTTTTGACTCTTCTGTGCTCCTCGGTTGTGCCCTTCGTACTTATAGCCTTGGGCCTCAACGTTGTCGTTGGTATGGCCGGATTGCTTGACCTGGGCTACGTAGGATTTTACGCCACCGGCGCTTACACCGTAGGTGTGCTTACTTCAAAGCATGCCACGTGGCCTTGGTTGGCAGCATTTCCCATTGGCGTGATTGTGTCATTGCTCATTGGCGTGCTCTTGGGTGCGCCAACGCTTCGGCTTCGTGGTGACTACTTAGCCATCGTGACGCTGGGCTTCGGCGAAATCATTCGTCTATCGGCGCAAAACTTTGATTTCCTGGGCGCTTCCGAAGGTGTTTCCGCTATCAAGCGTCCACCATCGATCGGATTCGAACCGTATTCAGAATCACTCAACAAGTGGTACTGGGTCATCGGGCTCACGCTGATCTTGATCGTGTTGTTCTTCCTCTCACGGTTAGAAAACAGCCGGGTTGGACGAGCCTGGACGGCCATTCGTGAAGATGAAGACGCCGCCGAACTGATGGGCGTTCCTACGTTCAAATACAAACTGTGGGCCTTCGCTATTGGTGCCGCAATCGGTGGACTTTCGGGTGCGTTCTACGCCGGTCAGCTCACCACGATTTATCCAACGGGCTTTGACATCAACAAGTCGATTCTGTTCCTCGCTGCCGTGGTACTTGGCGGGTTGGGCAACAAGTGGGGCGCCGTGCTCGGTGGATTCGCCGTTGCCTATCTTCCTGAGCGATTCCGCTTTATCGACGACAAACGTTTCGTGGTGTTTGGTTTGGTGTTGATCATCATGATGATCTTCCGTCCGCAAGGGTTGCTACCACGCAGAGCTGGTGGAAAACCGGCCGATCGCGAATCGGGAAATCGAGCGTTAAAGAAACTTTCCGAACGATTACCTGGGGCTCAGCTTTTGGGTACGAAGAACTCGGCGGGGGCGAAGTAGATGAGTAACGATCGCATCCTCGAAGTAGACAACGTCACCATGCGCTTTGGAGGAGTAACTGCCCTTGAGGCCGTGAACTTCCACATCAACCGCGGCGAAATTTTAGGTTTGATCGGGCCCAACGGCGCTGGAAAAACCACGTGCTTCAACGTAATGACTGGCGTCTACGAAGCCACCGAAGGCCAAGTGCGGTTTAACGGGGCACCCATCGTGGGCAAAAAGCGATTCGAAATTACCCGCATGGGCATCGCCCGCACCTTTCAGAACATTCGTCTGTTCCCGGAAATGACTGCCATCGAAAATGTGATGGTGGGTGGGGACACCCATGCCAAAGCAAGCGTTGGATCGGCATTGTTGAAGCTTCCGCTTTATCGCAAGGAAGAAGCGGCTGGGCGGGCACGGGCCATGGAGCTGTTGGAGTTCATGGGTATTGCCGACCGCTCGCACGAATTAGCTCGCAACCTGCCCTACGGTTACCAACGACGTCTCGAAATCTCCCGGGCTTTAGCTACCGGACCGCAGCTGCTGTGTCTCGACGAGCCCGCAGCAGGTTTCAACCCCGCCGAAAAAGAAGACCTCATGGGTCTCATCCGCCAAATCCGTGATCAGGGGTACACCGTGCTGTTGATTGAGCACGACATGAAACTGGTTATGGGCGTAACCGATCGGATTGTGGTGTTGGAATTCGGTCGCAAAATTGCTGAAGGCTCACCCTCGGAAGTGCAGGACAACCCTAAGGTCATCGAGGCGTACCTCGGTGCACCCGACGGTGAAGAAGCCCTTGTTACGGAAGGAGCGAACTGATATGGCGCTACTTGAAGTGCAAAACCTGGAAGTGTTCTACGGGCGTATCCAAGCCATTAAAGGCATCTCATTCTCGGTCAATGAAGGCGAGATTGTCACCCTGATCGGTGCCAACGGCGCAGGCAAAACCACCACCATGAAAACCATGTCGGGTGTGCGTCCCGTGGCCGTAGGTTCGGTCACCTTCGAGGGTCAAGACATCACCAAAATGCCACCGCACAAGCGCGTGGAACTCGGCATCGGTCAGGCACCAGAAGGCCGAGGCGTATTCCCGGGTATGACGGTCCGCGAGAACCTCGACATGGGTATGTACCTTCGAAAGGATCGTAAATCGGCTGCTGCCGCTGAAGATCTCGAACGTGTACTTACTTTGTTCCCTCGCCTGCGTGAACGCATCAACCAAGCTGGTGGATCCATGTCGGGTGGCGAACAGCAAATGTTGGCCATCGGACGAGCGTTGATGGGCAAGCCGCGTTTGTTGTTGCTTGATGAACCATCGATGGGCTTGGCCCCCATGCTCATCAACCAGATCTTCCGGATTATCCAGGAAATCAATGCTGCAGGCGTAACCGTGTTGCTTGTTGAACAGAACGCCGCTAAAGCCTTGAAGATCGCCCACCGGGCCTACGTGCTTGAAACCGGCGAGATCGTCAAGACCGGCCTCGGTTCCGATCTCCTTACCGATCCCAGCGTGCGCGACGCTTACCTCGGCGGCAAGTAGCTCTCTGTTCGAATGTTCGGCGACCAACCTGTCCTTGCATCGTCGTGTGTATCTAAAGAAGGGCCAACCGTTTTCGGGCGGCCCTTCCTCATTTCTAGCTGTCGGTTGCGAGCTGAGTGACAGCGTTGAAGGCTGCGAGGATAGTTTGTGCGCTTTGCGATCAACCAACTAGCCATGGACGGGCTTGAGCGCCGCCGCGATGGCAACGAGCGGCTGCGAAGCAGCTTGCGCGCTACGCCACGCAAATCCAGGAATCAAAAACTCGTTGACGCCAACAGCTTCGTAAGCGCGCATCTGTTCGGCCACTTCGACGGCATTGCCTATCACGGCTGGACGGCCCAGGGGAGAGACTCGCAGCTTCTCATTGACTTCGTCGTCCTCGTTTAAAAAAACCAACGCCACTGCAGTTTTGTGAATGGTCATCGGGTCACGACCGATATCGGCGCAATGACCGTTGAGAATCCCGATTTTCCGCTCAAGAGTGGCCGCATCACCCCACACATTCCACTGATGGGCGTGCTTGGCCACGATCTTGAGGGTTCGCTTCTCTCCGCCTCCGCCAATGAGGATGGGTAACGGCGACTGAACAGGCTTAGGATCAAGCGGCGCATCCTTGAACTGAACATGCACGCCGTCATAATCGGTTCGGCTCTGCGAGAACAGCATGTTCAGTGCCTCGCAGGTTTCCTCCAACCGGTCCATACGTGAACGTATCGTTCCAAAATCAATGCCATAAGCCTCGTGTTCGTTCTCCTGCCAGCCAGCACCGAGTCCGAGGATGAAGCGTCCGCCAGAGATTTGATCAATGGTTGCGGCAATGTTGGCGAGCACAGCAGGATGGCGGTAGGTGTTGCCAACCACTATCGAACCTAACTTGACCTGCGACGTGATGGCGCTAAGCGCACTTAGTAGTGAGAGGCATTCCTGGGTGGCGCCTTCCACCGCGGTTGGGGCGTTAGGCATGAAGTGATCCGACATCCAAAGACTGTCGAACCCCAAACCTTCCGCCTGTAGTGCCGAATCACGGATGTCGGTCCATGTCCAGGTGGGGTTAATCCAGTATCCAAAGCGCATAGGTGATGACTCTAGCCAGCAAGCAAGCTTGGAACCTAAGTCGCTAAGGGTAAGGGGAGCCCAGATCAGTCCCACCAACCTCGCTGCTGGGAGGGCACGTGGCTGCCGCCATCGTTAACCTTACAGAGCGATGTTTTTGTCACTCCAAAACTTGAACAGGTAGCGACCCACGTCTGCCAGCAGGTTGGGGACGTTAAGTAACTTAGCCATGTCATCGGCCGTGCCGAACACCAACTTGTTCATGGTGAGCGAACGGCTGATCAGCAAGAACAACACAATGGGCGCGTAGCCGCGGTATGGAGCGATAGAGGCGAGGGTTGATCGAGGGATGAACGGCTCCAGCGCCCCAAAGCCGTCGAGGCCGGGAATGGGCAGCAAATTCAGCACAAACGCAATGAACTGCAATGTAATCAAGAACGCCAACGCTGAACCGAAACGAGCGTGGTCAACCATCGTCGAACGGGCGAACAGGAAAGGAAGCGCGCAGATGATTCCGACGATCAGATTCGCCGCGGGCCCGGCCAGGGAGACCATGCTTCGCTTGCGCGGATCGCGTATTGCTCCCATCTGGATATAGACCGCTCCGCCCGGAAGGCCGATTCCGCCAGCGATGAGTATCAACAGTGGAAAGGCCATCGACAGGCCCGGAGAGACGTACTTGGTTGGGTCAAGGCTTAGATACCCTCGGCCCAACACGGAGCGGTCACCAGCCCACAGTGCGGTGCGAGCGTGGGCGTACTCGTGCAGGCACAGTGAAATTATCCACCCAAAAAACACAAAAATGAACACGGAAAAACGGGCCAACTTTTCTGTCCACGCTGCCCAACCACCAAACATCATGATGGTTAGGAGGCCGAGAAAGATTGGGCTCACGCGCTGGCGAGGATCGTTCTCGACCAACTCCGTGCCTGCGTTGTACTTCAAGGTGTTACTCATGCGCTGACCCTACCTGCCCCGGTGAGGTTTGTGCGGCAACGGCTGAACCAGCCAAAGTACGTGAAGAAATGCGTGTTGATTGTGCATTTTCCCAGCAGGTTGAGGTCTAACACGCATAATTACGCATCTACGATGGCAGACGATGTTTGACAGCCTTTCCGACCGTTTCGATGCCATCTTCTCCCGAATTAAAGGGCGTGGCCGTCTCGGCGAAGCCGAAGTAGAGGAAGTCCTTCGAGAAATCCGCGTCGCCCTCCTTGAAGCCGACGTGAACTTCGTGGTCGTCCGCAGCCTGGTCGATCGCATCCGTGTGGCATGTGTGGGCGCTGAGCTTTCGCAGGTACTCAACCCAGCACAACAAGTCATCAAGATCGTTCATACCGAACTGATTCAAACGCTGGGTGGCGAAACCCTCAACATAACCTTCAACTCCAAGCCTCCGACTGTCGTGCTCATGGCTGGTTTGCAGGGTTCCGGTAAAACCACCAACACGGCCAAGCTGGCCCGCTGGTTCAAAGCCCAAGGTCGCAACGTGCTGTTGGTTGGTGCCGACTTACAGCGTCCGGCCGCTGTGGAACAGCTCCGGGTGCTCGGCAATCAAGTGGGCGTACCCGTCTACAGCGAAGCCTCGGATCCGGTTACGGTGGCGCGAAACGGTTTGGAAGAAGCAAAGCGGCTTGGCAAAGACGTATTGATTGTTGACACCGCCGGACGTCTGTCGATTGATGCAGAACTGATGGACGAGGTCCGCCGGATATCCGAAGCCGTCAGCCCCGATTATACGTTCCTGGTCATTGACGCCATGACCGGCCAAGACTCGGTGACCACCGCCGAAGCGTTCCATTCCATTTTGAACATTGATGGCGTGATCATGACCAAGCTCGACGGTGATGCCCGCGGTGGCGCTGCACTTAGCGTTAAAGAAGTCATTGGCAGGCCTATTGCCTTCGCCTCCACCGGCGAAAAACTGGCTGACTTCGACCAATTCCACCCCGACCGCATGGCCAGCCGGATCCTGGGCATGGGTGATGTACTCACCCTCATCGAACAAGCCGAACAGGCCTTCGACGCCGGACAAGCTGAGGCCGCGGCCGAAGCCCTTATGTCGGGCACGTTCACGCTGACGGACTTCATGGAGCAAATGCGCCAAGTGCGCAAAATGGGGCCGCTCAAGAATTTGCTGTCGATGATGCCTGGTGTGGGCAAAGAGTTGAAAGACGTCGATGTCGACGAGCGAGAACTCGATCGCGTTGAAGCCATTATCTTGTCGATGACCAGAGAAGAACGGGTCAACACTGAACTCATTAATGTTTCGCGTCGTCAACGAATTGCTACCGGTGCAGGGCGGCCGTTGGTTGAAGTGAACAACCTGCTCAAGCAGTTTGGCGAAATGCAAAAAATGATGAAATCCATGGGCCCCGGCATGGCCAAAGCCATGAAAGGCGGGGGAGGGAAGTTCCAACAAGCGCGCGCCGTCGCCAAAGCCGTCCGCTCCGGTGACATTGATCCGGATCAACTCAAAGCCCTCGGACTACCCGGAGGTGGCATGGGCGCAATGGCCGGGGCGCCACCAAAACTGCCGTCTCTTCCCATGGGAGGTTCGGGCGGCAAAAAGGCTGGTGGTGGCGGTCGAGTAACTGCTCCTGGCAGCACGCCAACGTTCCAAAACAAGAACAAAAAGAAAAAGCGATGAAAGTCTCCGTCCTTCTTTTCCGCAGTTGCCCTTTGTTCGCATCGAGAAGGTCGACGCGAGTGCTAACCTTTCCAGGCTTCGTTTGCGGCGGATTTCGCTAGCTATCTCGGCAATCCAACACCGCTCGACTAATCAAGATCTCTAGGAGTGACACCATGGCCGTAAAGCTTCGCCTCATGCGCATGGGAAAGACCAAGCAACCCACGTACCGTCTCGTGGCTACGGATTCCCGTTCCAGCCGCGATGGCCGTTTCATCGAGATCCTTGGCACCTATGAGCCACGCCAGGAACCCTCACGGATCAACATCGACAATGACAAGTGCATTGCCTGGTTGAACAAGGGCGCACAGCCCACCGAGACCGTAGCCAAGATTTTGAAGATTTCGGGCGCCTGGGAAACCTTCACCGCCGCCAAGGCTAAGTAAGCGTTCCTCGTTGCTATGACCGACGAACTTGATCCAAACGCCGTTGAATCTGGGGAATCAACCGAGCCTGCCGGTGGGATTGCTCGTGATGTTCTCGATTACCTAGCCCGCTCCATCGTTGATGATCCAGCGGGCGTAGAGATTTCCAGCTCCCAGTGGCGTCAACGTGTCAGCTTGAATTTGAGCGTGTCACCGAGCGATATGGGCAAGGTCATTGGGCGTCGTGGACGCACCGCACAAGCCATTCGTACCGTGGTGCGTGCTGCCGGTGCGCGCGATGGCAAAGACATCCAC
>JAYUVJ010000068.1:0-3138 GCA_043754155.1 Acidimicrobiia bacterium | reverse complement strand
GCGATCGAATGAAAGGGGTCGGTGCCGTCAAAGAGTCGAAAAGGCGTACCCGGCGTAAGCGATGCCGAGACCGCTTCGAGCATGGCGCGTTCACCGGGTGATTCAATTGGTTCAAAGCCGCGCGCTGCGGCGACTTCGGTTTCAGCTAGCGAAAAGTCGCCGTCCATTCTGGCCAGATTGGCACGCAAACAATGTCCTTGAATTAGAAAGTCGGTCCAACCAAGTTCGGAAGCTAGAGCAATCGTTGCGTCAATCCAGCTCCGGGCCGAACCCATCTCTACCGCCCCGCCGAGGCGCGAGCGTAGGACGTGATGCCATTGCAATGCGCCAAGCACAGCAAGATGACGGCTTCGGTCTCCCAATTCGATGGCATAGGCGAGGCTTTCGTGGAGCCACCGTTCCACATCAGGATGTTCCGGGCGTACTAGGGCCCTAAAGCTCAAGGTCGCCAGTTCACCAACGCGATAGTTTTCCTCGGCAAATAATTGAAGCGCACGTACCAATTCACCGTCGGATTCATTGGCGTGACCGTGCAGGAAGAGTGCGACGCCTTTATTGGAGTGTGACCAACCTTCCTTGACTCGGTCACCAATGGCGCTCCAACGGCTGATGGCATCATCGAAGGTTCTGAGCGCCTCGTCGGTATCGATATCAACGAGAGCGTTGGCCCGAACCAAAACTCTTTCTGCATCAATTCGTAGGTCGCCGCTGGGATCTGGGATCATGCCAAGTACGTTCAATGCCTCGCGGTGGTCGCCATCATTTAGTGCGTCGGCAAGGCGGAGTAAACCCGTTGGTTTGCCGTACCCAAGATCGAGGGATTGACGCAACATCGTGATGCCTTCGGTGCGACGCGAAATGTCCAAGGCGGCGATACCTGCTGCAGCCAAAGCATCGGCTGCCCGCGCCTTGAGAGCTGAATCTTCGGGCGCCATGGCTTGGGCACGCGATAAGTGGCGGGCGCGGTCGTCGGGTCGGCTTGAAAGCTCAGCCATTCTTAGGTGACGCTCAACGCGGGTCACTTTGGCCAACGTGGAATACGCGACCTCGCGTAGCAACGGTTCGGTGATGCGCAACGTTCCATCTGGCCGGTGGCGAACCAACCCGGCATTGGTTAGCCCTGCGATGCCTTCCGAAGCTGGCGCGCCTCCGAGGGTGACAAGTTGCTCAACGGTGGCGGTGTCACCGATAACGGCAAAGTCTTGCAATGCCGATCGTTCCGCTGGAGACAACGCATCAAGGCGCGCCGCAAGAACGGATCGCAAACTCACCGGCAATCGGCGCTTGTCGCTAGCGTCGGGATGTAAACGGTCGTAAACGAGCACTTCTCGAAGGAACAGAGGGTTTCCTCCGGTCCAGCGCACGAGACGGTCTTCGGCGGTAAGTTCCGCACCCCACTGTCTGGCCAATGTTCGCGAATCGTCGCTCGAGAGCGGACCGAGTCGCAACGTGTTTGCGGTCGAGAAACTGGTCAGCCACTTCCCTTCAGGCCGTCCCGCTAACACAACAAGGATGGGAAGGTCGGAGATGCGGGCCACAAACGACGTGAGCAGATCAATACTGGTTGAGGCCATGTGCACGTCATCAACGAGCACAACGATCGATTGTTCGCGGGTTCTATCTTCAGCTAATCGGCGAAGCGCCCAAAGCTGTTCGGATCGCAACGCTAAGGAGTCAATCCCCGTCGAGGCGTCGAGCTCACCAGTAAGCGTACGAATCTTCTTTTGCACTGCAGCGTCTTCGCTTGGGCCCAGTTGCGCAAACAGGTCGCCTCCCACGCGAACCCCGCCGTAGCCTCCATAGGGTGGATAGATGGAACGCACGATCAATGATTCGCCCTCAACTCGTGAGGCCAATTCGTCGAGCAATCGGGATTTCCCAATTCCGGCGTCTCCCGTGAGCAGAACCAGAGCAGATCTGCCGGTAACGGTGGCCCTGCGCCACTGCGACAACAAGAACTCAAGATCTTCGACCCGGCCAACCAAGGATGAATCGGCCAGAGCAGCGGGAATCGGGGTTGTTCGCAGGGCCACAGCTTGGCGGACCTCAACGGGCTCTCGCTTGCCCTTAAAGGTCATTGGCGGTCGGTCACGATAAACTATTCGTGCCGCAGTCAATTCGTAGGTAACTGGGCCTACGAGCACTTCGCCGTTCTTCGCTGCCTTTTCTAATCTCGCGGCTACGTTTACAGCGTCGCCCATAACGGTAACGGCGCCGCCAGCGAGGGCGGTAATCATCACTTCGCCGGTGTTTACACCGATTGAAAAGCCCAGCCCTGTCTCCGCAGCAACGATGGCCAGTGCCGCAGCAACTGCACGTTCGGCATCGTCGTGGTGCGACACGGGCGCCCCGAATACGGCCATCAAGGAATCGCCTATGTACTTATCAACTACTCCGCCGTGGGCAATCACAATTTCGCTGAGCTGGCGGAATGCCGTGTCCATGATGCGTGCGGTGTCTTCGGGATCGCTACCGTCGGCCAGGCTGGTGAATCCCACAACATCGGCAAATAACACCGTTGCTAGCTTTCGTTCTTCGAGCGACGAACCGGCGAAGAGATCAAGCGAGCTGCCACAGTCACCGCAAAAGGTAAACGGAAGCGGGGTCGCAAAATGACAATTTCCGCAAATCGTGACGCCCAGCCGTTGGCCGCAAGCGCCGCAATGGCGAAAGCGGCTGGGATTCTCCGTCAGACAATTCGAACATTCCATTACGGCCTCGACCGTAGTTCTTTCTGTGCCCCTGCACTCCCTAATTGCAGCGATCGCCATTCAATTGGCGGATTCTGCGATTGTTCGGGGATATTCCGACGATGCAATGCGGGCTTTCGACCCGTTGAGCCAACAATGCAAAACTCCTCGGGTGCCCGAAACAATCTCCCCGAAACCAGCATCAGCCGCCACTGCAGCCCATCAACAAACGGTCCAATTCACCCCTGTTCCGGCCGATTTTGAGCGGGCCACCCGAGGACGCATTGCCGAGCATGTCTCCGGCACGATTAAGGGAGCGGCCGGCAACACCGTGTGGGACGTGAACCGCTATGAGTTCCTTCGCACAGGTGACCCCGCTCCCGATACCGTAAACCCTTCGCTATGGGGCCATGCGCAACTCGATGCCGTTCATGGCCTGTTTGAGGTT
>JAYUVJ010000067.1:0-4063 GCA_043754155.1 Acidimicrobiia bacterium | reverse complement strand
CACAACACGTTGCCCCAATCACAGGTTATCACTGCCCTACTTGGAGTGAACGAGGAATACAAAGACATGGCGAGACGTGATCCGGCAGCAGCCGCACGCTATCTGGCATCCGGCCTCACCATCCCGATTGCGTGGCGTCAAATCAACGTTGATCAGGAATTGTTCAAAGCAGAGATTGCACGCCAAGATGCTCAGGCCAAAGTCAAAGCTGAAGCATTGAAATCAGGTGACTGGTCTGAAGCCTTGCGTTACCCCAGTCTGCGAGAGTACCTGGCAGTCATCGACCAACTCCCTGATGAGCAACGTCAGGCGTACACCAAACTGTCACCAGAACAGATCGCAGCCTTGACATCATCTGACCAGCAGCAAACACCGTTGCCGCAATTCAAAGGTGTTGAACCGTTGGACACGACAGTAGACACACTACTGAAGGCCAATCAGCAGGGCATCACATTGCCAGGCTCATCGACACAGAACACAACCGGAGGGATATAGCTATGACCATTGAGCGGGACAACATCATTGAGAATGCGAACAAGCTGAACGAGATGTATCTGCAAGCGCAGGAGGATGCGATCAATGCACGAGCATTGAACGCACGTCTCACAGATGAGAACATCGCACTGACTGAAGCACTCGCCATCTGTGAAGGTGGCACACCACCACCGCCTGTCCACATCATGCGTTTAGGTGCAACCACCGGTGAGCCGATGGGTAGTGGCATGTCACCACAGATGTGCATTGACGCATGGCAGAACGGTGCAACGTCACGACCGGAGTACGGTGTCATCCCTCACGGTCCACTCGGTTGTCGGCGTGTGTTCAGCAGGTACGGTTTCGCACCGGCACCAGTAAACATGCAACTCGATTTCAATGTGCGTGACTCGTGCATGTCATTCAAAGGCAGCACAATTGACGTCACAGCAGTCAACGCATTCCTCGACTCACTCCCCGATGACGGGTTTAGGCGGTACGTCACCTGGCAGCATGAAGCTGAACGACCGGACAAAGGCAACACACCAGCATGGTTCAAAGCTGGCATCGCCAAGTTCGGTGCGATCGTTGACACATGGAACGAATTCCATCCCCGCAAGCAACCGGTCATCAAGACGATTGTCAACATGTCCTGGTTGGATCGTGACCCTGACCTGAACTCTTCGACGCAGGATTGGTGGCCGGACATTGACCTGTCCACCTGGGTGCTTGGCCTTGACCCATATGATGAGGGTGGCAAACCATTCGACCAGCAATCATTGCAAGCGTTGGTCACCCCAACATTGAAGACATGGTTCGCTCGTGGTGGGAAGCGTTGGTTCGTCGCAGAGTACGGCACGAAGCGTACTGGTCAGGCCGGTGCAGACGCCATCCGTACCAACTTGCAGTGGGCGTTTGATAACGGTTGTGAGCAGTTCATGTGGTTCCAATCGTATGTCGGTACGAAAGGCCCGTGGTGGTTGAACGACCCAACATCGGTGCGTGAATGGGCAGGTCAGGCAGCACGGTTCAACGCTGTCCCAATCGGGTAGGTTGACGCCAGCTAGCCTCTGACGTTGACGGTGGGTTGTTCAGGCGGTACCGGGCCGGATCAACCCACCGTCTTTTATACAGTCACAGGAAGGTTGACCGAATTGTTGCTCACCGAGCTAGGAGTCACCGACGTGATTGTTGCATTTATTGCAGGGTTCTCAGGTATCATCATCGCAGCCTTAGGTTTGTACAAGGGCAGCAAGACGAAGACCATCACCGAAGACACCAAGACAATCACTGAAGACACGAAGATTCTCACCGAGACGTTGCTTGCTGACAGTAGGCCGAATGGTGGGTCGTCGTCACGTGACCTGCTCGACCGGCTGGATCGTCGCTCACTTAACATCGAGGAACGACTGATCCGTATGGACTTGCAGAACGATCACCGGTTCGACCGCATCGAAGTCAAAGTCGATAGCAGCATCGAACGGATCGTTGTTGTCGAACAAGCATTGAAGGGAGGGGACATATGAGGGAATCAACTCGTGCGTACATCTACCGCATCCTGTTGGCCATCCAACCAATCGTGGTGGCGTACAGTGTTGTCACTGAGGAACAGGCGGTGTTGTGGGTGGGACTCGGCAGTGCTGTGATCGGTGCCGGTCTGGCCACATTGAACACCAGCACCGACTCACGCAACCCGTAGTCGCCTCAACCGTCAAACATCAACCTACGTTTCATTTCGGCTGATGCCGATGTCAACACATTCTGCCAAAGAGGCCTGCTCAATCGAGTGGGCCTCTTTGCTTGTTATCCACTGGAATCTCAACAACACCAAGCCGTCTGCATTCCTCTGCGAAGTCTCTCGTAAGACGAAGTAGCTGACCTCTCCACACGATGGGCACTGTCTCGTCTGCACGCCCGGCTCCGGTGCTTTGATCCGAAACCTCGTCAGGCATGGCACCTTCCCTCTCTTGCATAACAGTGTCCTTTGATTGTCTTTGATCATGGCATATACGGGTGGGAGCTTCATCGCCCGTTCAATCATCCGTTGACTAGGCACCATCACCCCCCACTGTCCAGATGTTCGTCGTGTTCAGTAGGTAAATCTTTCCACGTTGACAGTCCACGTTCGGGCGCAACTCAAACTCTGCCTGTTCATCGCCATTCTCGTGGTCGAGCATCGCCAACACTGATGCTTCGTCGTCAGGATGGAAATGAATTTGGAGTGTCTTCTTCTCAGGCACGTGACTTCCTTTTCAGATACCGCAACAACACGTTCTCCCGGTAGATGTCGTCCAAGAGTTGTTGCTGAAAGATGTCGGCCATACGTCGATTAAACCATGCACGAGACTTGCGGTGATGCCGCATCTGCCTCTTGAATCTACTCCGCTGATTCACCTTCAGGTACCTCCGGTTCTTCCACTTGTACACGCATGTCTTCATGGCAATCCCTACACAGAGGGAAGTACACGCTCTCCGTTTGAATGTGTGCTGAACACCCCATGCACAATGTCGTTGACATCAGAGCATTCCTTTCTGTGTGGCTAGGTTCGCTGCTGTTGTGGTCTTCCCGTGTTGCATGCTCCGACGCTCAATCCCTCGTTTGTAATGCCGCTTGCACCACGGCACACCGTCAACGTCGTACATCAACACCGCATCGTTGCACTTGTTCTCAACACATTGCATACCGAGTCCGTCCAATTCCTCACGGTTCATCACCATGTCAGCAAATGTGTACACCTGCTCCCGCCATGTGCCTTGCAACGTCGGATCACGTAGCACCATCGCTGGTGATGTGATCGGGAACACGAGATACCTGCTATCCCACACTGCAACCTTACCTGCCACCTGCGTGATCTTCAACTCCTTGCGCCACAGCTTGATGGTGTTACCACCGATGATCATAACATACCGGTTGTTGGCTGCGGCCAATGCTCGCATCGTCATCGACCGGTACTCCCAAAGCTGACTGTCTAAGGGTGGCTCCCGTTGGTCGAACGGCCAGGCCCACAGGTGGGTGACTTCGTTGTCGTGGACGCCAGCCCCCAGCAGACAGCGACGTAGGAACTGCCGATGGCCAGCGGACCAGGGGGTGTACCGATCCCACAGACAGGTCAGCCGAGGGTGTGTCGCCCACTCGGGTGTGAACGCACGATCAGCCTGGTACATCATGTCGACACGTGCCTGATCCCGCAGCATTTCCCTGAACGTCAGGATCACCGGTGGTCTGAGTGAGATAGCAACGTCCGCACCCAACTTGTCCATGAGCATTTCGATGTTCTCACTGCTAGTCATCACACCACCACATGAGGGACGTTAGCGATGAGTGCGTTCAGGAATCCCATGGCCATTAACCGCCGATCACATGCCGGTATCACTGATACCTCGATGAGTTCGTCGGCATCGTCAAACAAGTACTCGTCGTTACTGTTACGAAATGCGACTTTCATGGTGGCCACGTGTCGATGCACTGCGTCATACTCTGCTTGCGTAATTGGTATGAATGACAAGTGCGGGCATTGACTGGCAGTCATGTAGAGTCGACTGACAATGCTTGCATCAGACTCGCTGCTATCTTCTTGCCGATCCCCGG
>JAYUVJ010000066.1:0-10465 GCA_043754155.1 Acidimicrobiia bacterium | reverse complement strand
GGGACCCGGAGAGCCACTTCGGAACGGCTCGCCAACCCTGGACCAGCTCGCCAAACCCGGTCCAGCTCGCCAACTCCGGACCGGCTCGCCAACTCTGGACCAGCAGCCAATTACCCCGGTTGCGGTCTGACCAAACATGTGGCGAAAGGGCCTTAACAAGCACCTTTTCACACATGTTTGGTTGGCACATGCAAGGACGATTAACCGATCTTGTTGCTCTCCTTGTTAAATTCCTTGTTGATTTCCTGGTTGGTCTTTGTTGTGAAGGCCCTGAGTGCTTCCATGATCTCCATCGGAATCGGGAACACCAGCGTGGAATTCTTCTCGACGGCCACTTCGGCCAACGTCTGGAGGGTACGGAGTTGCATCGAGCCGGGGGCATTGTGCATAGCGGTTGCAGCCTCGGCCAGCTTTTCGGAGGCCTGCAGTTCACCTTCGGCTGCAATGATCTTGGCCCGTCGTTCACGCTCAGCCTCGGCTTGTTTTGCCATGGCACGCTGCATGGATTCGGGTAGCTGTACATCACGAATTTCTACCCGGATGACTTTGACGCCCCATGGTTCAGTTTGATGATCAAGGGTAACTGCCAACTCCTCGTTTATACGGTCACGCTCCGAAAGCAGCTGATCAAGTTCATGACGTCCAATGATGGAACGAAGCGTGGTTTGTGCGACGAGTTGAGAAGCGGTGAACCAGTTCTGGACCTTGATTACCGAAGCTTCCGCATCGATCACCTGGAAATATGCGACGGCATCGACAACCACCGACACGTTGTCCTTAGTGATCACTTGTTGCGGGGCGACTGGTACCGCCATTTGTTGCAAGTTGGTTTTCACGAACTTGTCGATAATGGGTATAACGAAGAAAATGCCGGGCCCTTTTGCTCCCGTTGAGCGCCCGAGCCGGAAGATAACTGCTCGCTCGTATTCTTTGACCACTTTTATGGCAGAACTCAAAAAGGCCACGAAAGCCAAAATCAGCACAAAGCCAATACCTGCAACTGCCTGCATGATGCTCCTTCGACGGGTTTGAACGAAGGGATCTTCGCCGTAATAAACCCTGTCTTCTTAGCCGATCGTATTCCTTAGTGGGCTGGTAAGTATGCCTTCTTCGGTCTCTTCGGTCACCGACTAACACGGGCGCGCCGGTTGCGGTAGAAAGTAGGAAGCGAATTTCGACAGAATGAGGATTTTTCAATGGCTGCTGTGGCGTTCACTAAAGGTTTGCACGAGCTCGGGAATGATCTGTACGCCTACCTTCAACCCGATGGTGGGTGGGGTTACTCGAATGCGGGCCTGATTGTGGGCGACGGGGCCTCGCTGTTGGTCGATACCCTCTTCGATTGTGTACTTACCGCGGAAATGCTCACGGCGATGGAAGCAGTTCGTGGCAGGGCCCCGATCGGGACCGTAGTGAATACCCATGCCAACGGTGATCATTGCTTCGGAAACCAGCTGATGAAGGACTGCGAAATCGTGGCTTCGGCAGCTACAGCTCACGAAATGAGTGAGGTGCCCGCATCGATGCTGCATGCGCTTAATACCGCACCGGGTGAAATCGGTGAATTGTTTCGTTCATTCTTTGGTCAGTTCACGTTCGAAGGCATCGAAATGGTTCCGCCGACGAAAACCTTCACCGGTTCTCTTGACCTCACTGTAGGTGGACGTACGGTTTCACTCCTGGAGGTTGGGCCCGCTCATACCCAGGGCGACACATTGGTGTACGTTCCCGATGCCGACACAGTGTTTACCGGTGACATCTTGTTCTCCGGCGGAACACCGGTTGTATGGGCTGGACCCTTAGCCAACTGGATTGCCGCCTGCGATCGCATTATCGACCTGGCCCCAATGGTGGTTATTCCTGGTCACGGCCCAGTATCAACCTTGGCCGAAGTGCGCGACTGCCGCGAATATTTGTCGCTCATTGATCGGGAAGCTACGTTGCGTCATAGTGCCGGAATGACGGCAGAGGATGCTGCCCGCGATATTTCCGAGCTACACCTTGGTGTGTATCGCAACCGTGGTGAGTTTGGGCGCGTGGCCGTCAATGTTGAAGCGGTTTACCGACAGTTAGACCCGCTCCATCTTTCGAGTGATTTTGTTGAGCTTTTCAAACAAATGGCTGCGTTGGAGCGAGTGCACTAGCTCGGTTTTCGGAGGTAATTGTGTCCAGCTCGCTTTGGCCATTCTGCGGACACGTGCACTTAAAGGTCGGCGGCGCGCCGTGGGTCAAAGTTTAGGATCGCAAAGGGTCAACGACGCGGCGGCCTAAAAGTTTGCGCGGTGCGGTGGTGCCTAAAAGGGTCAGCGACGCGGCGGCCTGAAAGTTTGAGCGGTGCGGTGGTGCCTAAAAGGGTCAGCGACGCGGTGGCCTACGTTTCCCGTAGTTGGAGGTGATCCGGGCAATTTTGCGGGCGAACTTTTGTGCCCCTGTGGGGTTGGCCCACCCACCTTTCGGTGCGCCAGCATTACCCGAGTTGGTGGGACCATCGCCGGTGGCAGGGTTGGTGGCAGGGTCGGTGTCGTCTGGGCGGATTCTTCGGCGTGTTGCTGTTACGAAACGCATCCCTCCGTATACGAAAACTCCCAGAAAAAGTGCGCCGATGAGGGAACGCACAAATGGCTGGCCATCGTTGAGTAGCAAACCACCGTCTAGTGCTCCGCTCAGGATCCCTGCAATCGCGCAGGCTCGGTTGGATGGCAATGGCTTCCGTCGGCCAATACGGGGTGCTAGCCACTTTGCCGGGGCGGTTGCCTCTGCGGGTGCGCCCTCGATAGGTTTGTCGGTTTCCAATGCGGGAGAAGAAATTCCAGGTGGTTTCTTTCCAGTGGGCACCCAATAAGTATTGTCGAGTGCAGCGCAATGCGCAGTATTGAGTGCGGTGTAGCCGAGGGTGCAGCTACCGCAAGGCAGAACGAAGACGGGTGGAAAGACGATCAACGAACCATGTGACGATAATAAGTGCACCTATTGTTACTACCATGCCCCGGAAGTCAAATGAGGTGCGCTGATCTTGCAAGATTCGGCCGAGCCCGCCAGCGCCTACCACTCCAACGACAACGGATTCGCGGGCCGCAACTTCCCACCTATACAGCGAAAACGCCGTCCATCGAGAAGCAGCTTCAGGCAGGATTGCGTAGGCGAAACGGGTGGAGCCTCGGGCCCCGATTTGGTGCAGTCCGCGAGCTGGACGCGGATCAGAATTTTCAAGAACCTCGAGAAATAATCTCGTGAGTACACCGAAGGTATAGATACCAAGCGCGATTGCTCCTGGAAAAGGTCCGGGGAACACTACGAACAACACAAGCAGAGCCCAAACGGTGGGCGGGATCGATCGAGAGATGTTGGCAACAAGGCGAGCCGCTGCGCCAACCAAGCGACCTGGTGTTGATTGCGAGCCTGTTCGTCGGGCACCGAGAATGGCCGCAGGGATGGAAAGTGCAGTGGCCAAAACAATGGCGAGGAACGAGAGCTCAAGGGTTTGGCGCATTGCCGTAACGAGTGAACCCCAGCCCTCAAACGGTGGTCGGGGTGGCCATGAGCGTTTTGCGATATCAACGAATTGTGTGCGGGTGCGCGGTGACCAAAGCGTCCAAGGGCGTAGCTTCACACTGAATACCGAAATGGCAACGACGATTCCCGCCCCAATCCCTCCAAGACGCAGATTTCGGGCCGAAGGGGATTTGCGAAGGCGTGAACTTAACGCTTCAGCCAGAAGACTAATTGCTATGAGGACATATAACACTGTCCACATTTCGCGATAGGCCAAGCCGTCGAAACTTTGCATCAATTGAAAGCCCAAACCGCCAGCACCAATCATGCCCAGGATCACCGCAGCGCGAATGGAACACTCAAAACGGTAGAACCCGTAGGAGGCCAGATCGCGAGCCGTATTGGGCAGTACGCCGTAGAAGACAGCACTTACGCGCGAGGCTCCGCTTGATCGCAGTGCCCGCGCCTCTTCCCAGCTGGTTTCGTCGATAAGTTCGGAATACACCTTGGCGGTGATGGCACCGTAGGGAATAGCGATGGCCAGAATTGCTACCAGCGGATCTCTGCCAAGAATGTTGACGAACAACAAACCCCACACGGCCTCATGTATTCCTCTGGGGATATTGAGGGCCGAACAGCCGAGATGCGCAGCCCAGGGTCGTTTCATGGGAACGGTTTTGACTGTGCTTGTTCGCCAGAGGGCATTGCTCAGTAAAAGCCCGAAAACGGCCCCGATCACCACGCTGCCTAAGGTCCCCAATGCGGCGTAACCAACAGTGGTAGCCGTTGCCCTTGCTACAGAAGAGACGAATTGGCTGCCGAGTTCGGGCTTCAGAGCCGCGGATGCAAACTTGTGGACTAGCGGCCAACCGCGAGGGTTAAATTGGGCTCGTCGCCCCACTCCAGCGCTCCACAAGCACCATCCCGATGCAACGAGAAATCCAACAACGATCGGCCAACGTCTCGGTGTTGTCGGCTTCGGATTCCAGAGCAGAGAAATTATTGATGCGTGTTGGCGCGGCGCGAAGAGCTTCCGATTGGATGGCGCTGTTCCCTCAAACTTGGACAGCCGACCGAAGTCTGTGCTCGGGTTCGATCTTGTCGTGTCGAGCGAGGCATCACTCATTTGGTCGCGGCAGCAATTTCGTAAAGTGACCCGAACAGTTGCTGGGTAACGTTTTCGCTGGGCAGGTCGAAGGCAATAGAGCCACTCCGGAGGCCTACGATTCGCTGGCAGTGCCGTTGGGCAAGAGCGGCATCATGCTGACTCACGATTAAGGCGTGGCCTGCTTCCCGTGCGACTTCAGTAAGAAGACCCATTACTTCTTCGGCGCGGGCGGGATCGAGCGCAGCGGTTGGCTCATCGGCCAAAATGAGTAACGGCTCCTGGCGTAAGGCCCTGGCAATCGCCACTCGTTGCTGCTCGCCGCCCGAGAGAAGATCCGTCCGCATACGAATTTTGTCGCCAATGCCTAAGCGTTGTAGCAAGGCCGTTACTTCGAGAACTTCGCGAGGCCTAACCAGTGAACCGAGTGCCTTCAACGTGGACCATTGGCCCAGCTTTCCAGCGTTGACGTTGTGCACCACTTTAAGGCGGTTACTCAATTGCAGTTGCTGATAAATCGTGGCGATCTGGCGTCCACCGCTTTGGCGCCAAGCATCGGTATCGGCAATTGTGTTGCCCGCAAAGTAGGCGGAGCCGCCGGCCAGCGATACGGTGCCGTTGCACACCCCAATCAAGGTGGACTTGCCCGCACCTGAAGGCCCAACTAGGGCAACGCACTCACCCGATCCGACATTGAACTCCACGCCGTTGAGCACCGTGTTGTCGCCGAAACGAACCGTGGCACGATCAAGAAGTAAGAGGGAGGCTGAAGGCAAGGCGGATCCGAGCGAGGTGTTTGAAGGTTTTGATCGGTCTGTTGATCTAGTGGTTGTTTGATGGCTGATTTTAAAATCGCTTTTCGTGATCAGTTGGGGTGAGTTCGGTGGGCTGGGTTGGTTCACGTGCTGTGAATTGTTCATTACAACTCATCAAACCTATCTAGACCAGCCGATTCCTAAAACGAGAACACGGACGTGCGCTAGCGAATCAGGCCAAGGGTGCGACCAATCTTTTCGATGTCTTTGTAGTTGTTGGCGTTGGTGGGGATAAATTTTTTCGAACCAAGAAGGCTTAAAGCCTTAGCTCCATCGACATCGGCATCAGCTGTGAGAAAGGCATCTTTGATGTTGTCGGAGAATCCGTTACCGAAACGCTCGTCGGTTTTTGGGCCGGCTATCCAGTGGTAGTCGCGGTAGCCCGGGGTGCGAAACACCATTTTCACTTTGGTGAGATCAACGGTCCCCGCAGCCACACGACGAGCCCAAACTTGCTCATTGAGTGCGCCAGCTTCATAGGTTCCCGCTTGCACGAGATCGATAGTTTTATCGTGGCTGCCTGAGTAGCCAGGTGCGCCAGCGAAATCGCGTGATGAATCGAGACCGGCAGCATCGAGGAAATATTCGGGCATGGTGCGGCCGGAGGTGGAAGATTCGGAGCCAAAGGTAAAACGGAATCCTTTCAAGGCGGCGAGTCGGCCGACGGAATCAATCACCGGGAGTGCCTGTACCGAGGTGTTGACGATAAACACCGAATGGAAATCATCATCAACATCACGTTGTGCCAACACTTTGGCTCCGGGTGTTTGCAGCCGAGCCTGCACGCCAGTGAGTCCGCCGAACCATACGAGATCAAGATCACCCGTGCGGAACAGGCTCACAGCTGAGGGGTAATCGGCAACAGGAACGTATTCAACTTTTACATTCAACTTCTTTGCCAAGTATCTGGCGACCGTTCCATTGATCTCCACGAGCTTTTCGGGAGTGACGTCGGGAATGGCACCGATTCGCAGCGTGCGTGCTGGTTTTGCTGGGGTCGTTGCCGCTGGGGCTGGAGGGGCTGCGATAGGGGCAGTGGCGACCGGCCCTTTGGGTTTTGCCGCTGCAGACTTCGCGCCTGTTTTTACTTTCGCGTTGGTCTTCGCGTTTGGTTTGGTCTTGCTGGCTGCGCGAGCAGAATTTGCCCCGGGTCGCGAACCTGCAAGTGTTCCGGCTAAGACCGCAATGACTCCCAGTATCAAGATCTTGCGCAACGAAAAGGCTCGAAGAGTAGTGATCACGGTATTTCTATGTGGACTGAGCATTAAGGACCTGTGCTTGTAGTGACCGAACAAAATGAGATGCGGGGTGAATGGCGAACGAAAGGCGCTGGAGCTAACGCGCACTCGGTGACCGGCTACTACTAGCTTTGTGCACCTTCTCACCTGGTGTGGATCAGCTTCTCAGGCCGTATTCAGCCGCTATTCGCTGAAGTGGTGTGCTTCCGGGCAGAGGTGACGATAAGGGCATGTGCCGCATGCAGTTACCGATGGGTAGGCAGGAAATGTTCGTTCTTGGCGAATGTGTTCGGCGTGATTGATCACAAAATGAAGTGCTCGGCTTAGATTGGCCCGGTTCGCGGTGATGCTCACGGTTTGTGCCTCATCTCGTCCGAGGGATTCGTAGGTAACGCGGATTTTTGTTGGGCGTTCTGGCAGATTGGCGGCGAGGAGCAAATAGATCTGCGCGCCGATGTCTTCTTCGAGTGAATCCGGGCACGTCCCAGTTTTGTAATCGCGCACTTCGATAGTTCCGTCGGGGTAACGCCACAGGGCATCGATGCGTCCGGTGATGAGCAATGCTCGGCGGATAATGAGCCAGTGCAGATCTCGTTCGCCGCCTAGGTATAGCGGTTCCGCTTCCAACTTCTCGCCCGATCCCTCACCCGAATCATGTCGTTGCACGTTTGCGGGGCACAGCTCAAGGTGGCGACGGACCATAGAAAGTGCAGTGGTCGTTAAGCCTAGAGACCCATCTACGGGTTCCGAAGCATTATGTGTGTGCATATCTTCGTGTCGAGCGAACAGTTCAGCGTGAACCGCGCTTCCAAGTTGCGCCCGTCCACCTTCATCGGTATCAGCGCGAGCAAGTTTGAGAACTGATCCAAGAAAGTACCGACGAGGACAGGTGGCAAAATCCTTGAGTTTTGAGGCATTGAGTACCAGCATGCCTGAAGCGGGTTGCACGGGATCGCCGAGGGTATTGCTCACCGTGTTGCCCATGATTGTGCTCCTGGTGACGCCGGTAGTTTCGTTCCTGTTCCTGTTTCTGCTTCTGCTTGTGTTCGTGTTTCTGTTTCTGCTTGGTCGAATCGACTGAGTAATGCTTCGGTGCTGTCTTGGGCGATGGCCGGGCAGCGATGGGCGAAGCGACACGTTGGGCACCACCAACCAGCGATGGCCGCTTCAGGGGTATCAGTAGCGGCGTTTACGGCAAGGGTCACGCGATCGCGTAACAGGTCAAGATCACCAGCACGAACGTGGGTAGTGATGATCTTCGCCCTGCCGGCCGCCCAAAGAGTCTCGATACGCAAAATTGGTTCGTTGTCGTCGTCACCAGATTTACGAACGCGGAGTAGCGCAGCTATGCCAATGTCACGCCAACTTGGGGTGATGGACCGCGAAACCGTATGTTCACGAAGAACTATCCGTCGAACTTCGAGCAGTGGTTTGTGGGGTGGTGTCTTGAGCGCAAGGGGGATGGCGTTTGCACTGGAGCGGATGACTTCAGGACTGGGCGTGGGGACGAAAACCAGATCGAGTTTGCCACTCAGTTCGTAGCGAGGATCGGCGGCTGGACGCTTCAGAAATTCTCCGGCTCGGCGATCAAGAAGGGCGGGGTTTTCACCAAAGGCTTCGTCGTAGTGCTCGACGGCGATTCGGAACAGTTGTGCTTCTTCGGTGCTGAGATTCGGTGGAGGGGTGGCATCGAGCGTTTCACTCGCGAGAACCTCGCGGTCCTCGGCGAGGCGGTGGGCGACCAAGATTGCATCGTTGATCGCGCTGGGAAGCCGGAACGAAGGCTCCTTGCCTCGTGCGGGGGGCAGTTCGGGATCAAGCAAGCGAGCCAATCGTCTAGGGCAGGCAAAAGCTGATTCCAATTGCCCCAACGCCAGCGAGGGTGTCTGTCTGGTGGCAATCGGAGGTCGCGTCACCCCTCTAGCCTGACAACAAATCTGATCGTAGGGGAGGACTCAACTGAACGTGGCTCGTCGAGGTGTTCGTCGAGGTGGTTCACGAGGTTGCGTTCGAGGCGGTTCTCGAGGCGCTAAGATTTGCCCGCTTGCTTTCGGGTAAGTGACATTCCTAGGAGCGAAGCCGGTGTGAACCCGGCGCTGTCCCGCAACTGTGAAGTCTGATCCACTGTGCTAAATCGCTTGGTGAATCGGAATGAGCCAGGTCGCCTCCGGGAGTTGTCTGCGTTTGCTGACCCTCGAAGGAAGGGCGGTTCGTGAGCCCCAGGGCCTCGGAGCGTTCATCCCTCCCAATTTGGAGGATGACTCTATGAAACACTCGTTCAACCATATGTCCACATATGAATCGCGCACGGCCAATTTTACCCGCAATCGGGTACTTGCTGGCTCAGCTGCTCTGCTCGCTGGAACTGTTGCCCTGCTGGGATTCGCTGGATCCAATCCCGCTAGCGCCGCTTCTAAGAAGGCGTCCACGGAAAATTCCAGGAAAACTTCCACGAAGGCATTCCCGGTAACGGTAAAAAGCGGCGCCGGTTCGGTAACGATCAAGAAGCAACCCATGCGTATCGTTTCGCTTTCGCCTACCGCCACAGAGATGCTGTTTGCGATCGGTGCCGGAAAGCAAGTCAAAGCCGCCGACGATTACTCAAACTTCCCAGCCAACGCCCCCAAAACTAAGCTCAGCGGGTTCAAGCCCAACGTTGAAGCCATCGTGGCCTACAAGCCCGATCTGGTAGTTGCCTCTGCCGATGGCGATGCCATGAAAGCTCTCCGTGCATTGAAAATTCCGGTAATCGTTTTGCCGGCTGCGGAGAAGATCACCGATTCCTATGCACAAATAGAACAACTTGGCGCGGCAACCGGCCATATTGCGGATGCGGTCAAAGTGTCTTCCACAATGCAATCCGATATTGCTGCAATCGTGGCTTCGCTACCCAAGCGCACCGCACCGTTGCGGTACTTCCATGAGCTTGATAACACGCTTTACTCGGTAACCTCAAAGACCTTCATCGGACAGCTTTACTCGCTCCTGGGAATGACCAACGTGGCCGACGCCGCCGACAAAGAGGGCTTTGGTTACCCACAGTTGTCTGCTGAATATCTGGTAACCGCTGATCCAGATGTGATCCTGCTTGCCGACACGAAATGCTGTGCCCAAGATGCAGCTGCCGTTGCTAAGCGTGCAGGGTTTTCTGGATTGACCGCAGTCAAGAGTGGTCAGATTATTGCCCTTGATGACGACGTTGCCTCGCGATGGGGTCCCCGTATTGTTGACCTCTTGCGGATCTTGGCCACCAGCACGGCTTCGCTAAAGGGCACTGCTTCGCCAGTTGGCGTCGGGGCCTAACGCCCTCGCAAGTGTTCTCATGACCGTCACGTTGTTCATCGGGGGTGCACGCAGCGGCAAATCGTCGTTGGCTGTGGCGCGCGCCCTTGGTTGGCAACGGGCCAGTAATGCGTTGGGACAAGCCGTAGCTCAAGCCGTAGCTGAGGCCGGGGTTGTGTTTGTGGCTACCGGCTCGGCGGGTGACGGTGAGATGGCCGATCGGATTACCCGCCACCAAGCCGAACGCCCAGAGTCTTGGGCCACGGTTGAAGCCCCGGTTGATCTGGTTGCAGGATTGCTTGCTGCGTGCAGCCTTTCCTCTGGGGTTGTGGCCGGTTCAGAGGCGCGTGGCGGTTCGAGGGCGGATTTGGTTGTGCCTTCGGAGGCGGGCGTTGGTTTGGCGATGAGTTCGAGGGCGGATTCGGAGGCGGGCGTTGGTTTGGCGATGCGTTCTGGTGTGGGTTTGCGAATCGGTTCAGAAGTGGGTCTTGGCGTGGGTTTCGGTGTGGATTCGGGTGTGGTTTCGGGTGTGG
>JAYUVJ010000065.1:0-3324 GCA_043754155.1 Acidimicrobiia bacterium | reverse complement strand
GGAAGTTCTTCCTTCTTGGTGCGTAACAACTCAAGACCACGCGACAGCATCTTGCGAGTGTCGGCAGGATCGATCACATCGTCGACATAGCCACGCTCGGCCGCAATGTAAGGATTGGCGAACCGCTCGGTGTACTCATCAACCAGCTCAGCACGACGGGCAACCGGATCTGCAGCAGCGTCCAACTCTCGCTTGTACACAATGCCAACCGCACCTTGAGGTCCCATAACCGCTAGCTCGGCTGTCGGCCAAGCGAAACATAGATCCGAGCCAATCGACTTCGAATCCATCACCACATACGCGCCACCGTAAGCCTTGCGAGTAATAATGGAAATCCGCGGAACGCTCGCCTCACAGTATGCGTACAGAAGTTTTGCACCATGGCGAATGATGCCACCGTATTCCTGATCAGTACCAGGCATAAAGCCCGGTACATCAACGAACGTGACCAGAGGAATATTGAACGCATCACACGTCCGCACGAAACGCGCCGCCTTCTCCGATGAGTCAATATCCAACACGCCAGCCATAACCAACGGTTGATTCCCAACTACGCCAACGGGATGACCATTCACGCGAGCAAAACCACACGTGATGTTCGCAGCCCACTTGGGGAAGTATTCGAAGTACTCGCCATCGTCGACAATTTCGCGAATGACCTTTTTCATGTCATAGGGACGGTTTGGTGAATCCGGCAAGATGGCCGCTAAGCCAGTGCACTTACGTTCTGGATCGTCGTCGGTCGCCGAATGGGGTGGATCTTCCAGATTGTTTGAAGGCAAAAACGAGAGCAGGAAACGGACGTCGGCCAGACACGAAAGCTCATCAGGGGCAACGAAGGTGGCCACACCCGATTTGGCGGCGTGCGTTGAAGCACCACCAAGTTCTTCAAGGGTTACGTCTTCACCTGTCACCGTTTTAACCACGTCGGGCCCGGTGATGAACATGTGCGAGGTTTTGTCGACCATGAAAATAAAGTCGGTCATGGCCGGCGAATACACCGCACCACCTGCGCAGGGACCCATAATCACGCTGATCTGGGGGATCACGCCAGAAGACTTCACGTTGCGCTTAAAAATCGAACCATACGAAGCGAGCGAAACCACGCCCTCCTGGATACGAGCACCACCGGAATCGTTCAGGCCCACAAACGGCACACCCACCGAGGCGGCCATGTCCATAACCTTGACGATCTTCTCGGCAAACACCTCACCAAGCGCCCCACCAAACACAGTGAAATCCTGCGCAAACAACATGATCTTTCGACCATCAACGGTGCCCCAGCCGGTCACCACCCCGTCGGTATACGGACGATCGGCTTCAATACCCATACCCGTAGCGCGGTGCCGGGCCAACAGATCAAGCTCCACAAAGCTGCCGGGATCAACTAGCGCTTCAATGCGCTCACGGGCCGTCAGTTTTCCTTTGGCGTGCTGACGCTCAACAGAACGCTCAGAACCAGCGTGATAGGCCTGCTGTTTGAGGTCCGCAAGCTGGACGAGGCGTTCGGCAAGGGTGTGATCCATGGGCGACCACGTTAGTTGGGCATTACCAGTCGAAACCAAGCAGTACGCCGACGTCCTCGGTGAACGGTCGAGTTCTAGGTTCAGACGCAAACAGACACGCATTCGTTTAGAACCGACCACCTTGCGTAGCGGGGGTAGCTCCGATCCAGCCCGGCATTCGGTCCTACCCCTGCAACGACTGGAGAATGTTTAGTGCAACACGAGACCCATGCCGCGCTTGTGCTTTCGTAGCGGTCTGAGCAGGGCAAACCCTAGAAGCACCGAGCCAAAGTCGCGATGTTCATCGCCCGACATCGTTTGACCAGGACAAACTTCCTAGCCCGTCCGCATTAAAGGTTGGTCGAACGGTATTATCTGCTGCGTCCTGAGCGCCTTTTCTGCCGACGACGGGGGCCTGCTCAGTGGTTTTTGCCAGCCCAGATAGCCGTCGCCTTGGCGAAGAGTTTGGCGGCATCCAACGATTCGGCGAGCGCTTCAAATTCGGGTGTCGGACCTTGCCAACGAATTTCGTCAATCCCACCCGGCAAGGTGATGGCGTCGCTGCGGGTGGTGGCAATGAGGCGGAATAATTTGGCATCCTCGATTCCCGCCGAAAACGTGGCTGCCAGCTTTTGGACACCCCGAAGACCTGGTACGTCCCACTGGCCAGCATTGAGCGGGATGTTCTCCAGATGCCTGTATCTCCCCAAAACTGCAGCCGCTGATTTAGCGCCCCAACCTGGTAGGCCGGGAAAGCCGTCGGCCGTATCGCCAACCAAACCTAGGTAATCCGGGATCGATTCGGGAGGCACGCCGAACTTTTCGATCACCCCGTCGTGATCAATCAACAATCGCTTCCTGCGGTCATATTGCACCACACGGGTTCCAACTACGCACTGGCCGAGGTCTTTGTCGGGAGTGAGAATGAGTACTTGCTCGACCCGGTCGTCCTGGGCGGCGATGTAGGCACCAGCTGCCATTGCATCGTCGGCCTCGTACTCGACCATTCTCCACACGGCAACGCCCATTGCCTCGAGTGCGTCTTCCATGGGGTGCGCCTGGCCCCACAGGACGGGATCGATCCCTTCGCCGCCCTTGTAACCCGCATACAGCTCGTTCCGGAAGCTCTCAATCACATGATCGGTTGCAACGGCCAGGTGGGTGCACTGCGGATCGCTGAGCAAACTTAAACACGATTCCAACACCCCCCGAATCGCCCCAACTTCTTGGCCAGCAGCCGTGACGTGGGTTGGCACGCCAAAGAAATGGCGAAACAACTCATAGGTGCCGTCAAGCAGGTGAACTTTCATGCGTATGCCTTCATCCGGGTCACCGTACTTGCTCCCGGCTGTCCGATTTGCCCCCAACCCTTTGGCTTGGGTTATCAGCCAGCGCCGGTGGGCCGAACCCGGAACCCGGAACCCAGAACCCAGAACCCAGAACCCAGAACCCATGCTTCGTTAGACATGCTAGCTTTTGCGTGTTCCGATGAAGGAGCTGCCACGAGCCTTAGCGCTGTGCGCATTCGACCCAGCGGTTCCGTCAGCACATGCGGCGAACCGGCTGAGGCTGGACCGCCTTGGTCCCCTTCTTCAGTTCGTCCTGGTTTCAGGGCCACCCGAAAAGCCGCTATCATCGTGCGCTGCTTTACCAACTACTCGGAAAGTCCTGTTCTCATGAAGACCTTCAGCCCAAAAGCGGCCGACATCACTCGGGCCTGGCTCGAAATTGATGCAACCGACCTTACCCTTGGCCGTTTGGCCACCGAGGTTGCACTGCGCCTCCGCGGCAAGCACAAGCCGATCTTTGCTCCCCACGT